>CAZNGQ010000066.1:4404-12815 GCA_964572095.1 uncultured Oscillospiraceae bacterium | reverse complement strand
GGTTTCTTCCACCGGCACGGACTCCGTCTGGCGGTGCGTGTAGTACAAGTCCACATAGTCGGTCTGAAGACGATCCAGACTGTCTTCAAGATCCTGGCGGATCGCAGCGGCGGTCAGGTTGCGGTACGCGGTCTTGCCGTCGCGCTCGTATTCACGGATTCCCTCGGACGTCCGCCAGTTGATGCCGCACTTGGTGGAAAGAACATAGCGCGAGCGTCGGCCCTTGAGTGCGCGTCCGATCAGCTCCTCGGAGTATCCGGTCCCGTATACGGGCGCGGTATCCACAAAGTCGACGCCATGGTCCGGAGCGGCATGCAGGATCCGGATATAGTCCGCTTCCTGCTGCGCTCCCCAGGACCCCCAGGCGGACCCTCCGCCCATCTCCCAGGTTCCCACCGTCATGGCGGACGCCTCGATGCCCGATGTCCCGATCGTGATCCGTCTCATGTCCTGCCTCCAGCCCGGGATGGGTCTACGCTCCTGCGCGCGAGTTCTTGTAATCCTGAAGCAGCTGCCAGGCAATGCTGGCGTTCGCCAGTTCCCTGTCGGCCTCGTCCAGCGTGAACCAGCTGGCGGAATCCACTTCGCCGGAGATCCGGAAGGCGTCCTTTTCGATTTTCGCGACAAAACCGAGCATCAGGAGATCCTTCCGCTCGAAATAATAGCTGCGCATGTAGCTTACGTCACGGACGCTCAGGCCGAGTTCCTCCTCGACCTCGCGGCGGGCGGAGGCCTCGATGGTTTCGCCGCGCTTGACATAACCCGCGACACAGATGTGGTTCTTGTTCGTCACATAACCCTGGCGGATCAACGCCACCTCGTCGGGATTGTCCGCGTTGACCGGCAGCGCGATGATGCAGCTGTAGGAAAAGCCGAACAGGGGTTTGCTGCAGGTGGCGCAAAACGGCACCAGTCCTTCGTCGCCGATCGGCTTCGGCTCCAGTTTCGCTCCGCAATCCGGGCAATAGGAAAAGTCCATGCCGTCATTCCGTCCTTTCAGGAGATGCGTCGATGAGTCTCTGCGCCGCGATGTCCGTGGCCGCCGCGACCAGTGTCGCGCAAGGCCTCTTTTCATAATAGGCCGCGTCCCGCAGCGACGGCACGCCTGAAAACGCGCAGTCCGCCTGCTCAAGAAGCGCCTTGCAGTTCGTCGAGGAGCAGCGCTCGGCAAACGCAGCGTCCAGCTCCTTGACCAGTGCATACATTCTCTTTTTCGCCTCGTCGTCCTCAGGGGCGTATCCGCCGTCCCGCAGCCCGGCCAGGAGGAACATGCCCGTGACCGCTCCGCACTTCTCCCTCATTCCTCCCATGCCCCCGCCCATTCCGGCCGTCAGCCGGAGGCCGGTCGCGAGATCCATGCCGAACCGTTCACAACAGGCCGCAAACACCGCCTGACAGCAATTGTAGCCCTGCAGGAACAGCGCCACGGCCTTGTCCGCGTAATCCTTGCTCTCGTTCATCGTGATTCCTCCCGTACTCGGTGTCGTGGATTCCAGTTTTCAATTCTACCCGATCCCGCCGGACATGCCAATCGATGCCGGAGATTTCAGATCTGCTGTGTTTTGCGTTTGTGGCAGGAATTACGCAAATTGGTTGTTTACTTTATTCTATCTACGCTTAAAATGGATATAAGAAAATCGACAACACTACAATACTGAAAACGTCTGGAGTTGCGATATGCAGGAAGAACGGATCCGCATCATTTCCGATTACCTGAGAAACCGAAGCTCGGCCACCGTGCCGGAGCTGGCCTCGATGCTCCATGTTTCGCTGGACACCATCCGCCGCGACCTGCGGCTGCTCGAACGCCGAGGACTCGTCAGCAAGGTCCATGGCGGCGCGGTTCTGACATCCGCCTATGAGCGGGAGAACATCTACCCCATCCGCCAGACCAGCAACATCAAGGAAAAGGACGAGATCGCGCTCAAGTCCTCCGCCCTGGTCCAGGACGGCCAGTTCCTGGCCATCAACGCCGGCACAACCGGAAATCAGCTGGCCAAGCGGCTGGTCTCCACCATGCGCCTGCTGACGGTTCTGACCAACAGCATCTCCGTTGCCCAGATCCTCTCCGAGAATCCCGGTTTTACGGTCATCCTATGCGGCGGCGAGCTCAACGCGACGGAAAATTCGCTCGGCGGGCGGATCGCGGAGCACGGATGCGGCCAATACTACACGGACATCGCGTTCATCAGCATCAACGCGATTTCGATCTCCAGCGGCTTGACCGATTTCCGTGTCGCCGAAGTCGGCGTGATCAATACGCTGATTCCCAGGGCCAAGCGAAATATCGTCATCGCGGCGTCGAACAAGTTTGAAAAGAAGTCGCACATTTTCGTAGCCCCGCTGTCCAGTGTCGACTCGATCATCACCGACAGCCGGATCGCGCCGGAAATCGCCGAAGTATACCGCAGCAGCGGAATCGACCTGCTGTTCTGATCCTTCCGGATTCATGCAGCCATTGATTTCGCGGGTGATATAATGTCTAGCGCGGGCCAGGATTCGCCCGACTGAGATCCGGAGTGTCACCCATGCAAAAGAACGCAGCATTTTTCTGGAAACTGTTTCTGTCCACATTCACCCTGAGCGCTTTCACGATCGGCGGCGGGTATGTCATTGTGCCCCTCATGCGCAGCCGATTCGTCGAGGACTACCACTGGATCGACGAGGACGAGATGATCGACATCACGGCCGTGGCGCAGTCGGCGCCGGGCCCCATCGCGGTCAACGCCTCCCTGCTGGTCGGTTACCGGTTGGCCGGGATCCCCGGTGCCGCGACCTCCATCCTGGGTACCGTCCTGCCGCCGCTCATCATCCTGTCCCTGGTCGCTTTTTTCTATACCGCGTTCAAGGAGAGCCGGGTGATCGACGCGGCGCTTCGCGGAATCCGTGCGGCCGTCGCGGCCGTCATGGTCGATGCGGTCATCGGAATCGCCAAGACCGCATTCAAGGTTGAAAAGCTCTTCCCTGCCGTCATTCTGGGCGTCGCCCTGCTCTTGTCTTTCGTCTTTGACGTCCATGTCGCGCTGATCCTTCTCGCCGGCGCGCTGGCCGGATGGGCCGCGACCCGTATTCGAGACAGGCGGAACGCCCGGAAGGGAGGCGACGCGGCATGATCCTGCTGGAATTGTTCTGGCGCTTCTTCCAGGTCGGATTGTTCAGTTTCGGCGGCGGGTATGCGGCCCTGCCTCTCATCCGTCAACAGATCGTGGAGATCACGGGCTGGCTCAGCCAGACGGAGTTTTCCGATATCGTCGCGATCTCCCAGATGACACCGGGTCCGATCGCGCTCAACGCATCGACCTTTGTCGGGGTGAAGATCGCCGGGTTGATCGGCGGCATCGCCGCGACACTGGGATGCATCACACCGTCGTGCATCATTGTCCTGGTTCTCGCGCGCTATTTCTTCAAGTACCGCGATCTGCGGTTCATGCAAAGCATCCTGCGCGGCCTGCGGCCCGCAGTCGCGGCGCTGATCATGACCGCATCCGTCTCGATCGTCGCCACGGCCGTCTTCCTGGTTGTTCCCGACGGGTTCCGGCTGCCTGCGCCCGCGGATATCGACTGGGTCGCGGTCGGGATCTTCGCGATCGCCTTGTTCCTGCTCCGCAGGTTCAAGATCAAACTCCTGCCGATCCTGGCCGGGGCCGGAGCGGTCGGTGTCCTGCTGTACGGCTACGTGCTCTGACAAGCCGGGCTCGTCGTCCGGATCAGTCCCAGTCCTTCCAGATCTCCGGGCGGAATCCAACGGTTGCCGCCTTTCCGTTGCGCACGATCGGCGTGCGGAACAGGCGAGGATTGGCGAGCAGCTTCTCCTCGGCGGCCGACCGGTCGGCAAGGTGCCGGATGAGTGCAGCGGTATCGTCGGTCGACCGGTCGTCCAGCAGGTTCTCCCAGCCGCCGACCGATCGAGCCACATTGCGGAATTCGCCGGGACTCATGCCGAACCGCGGCAGATCGATGGACTGGAAAGGGATTTTCCGTTCCTTGAAGTACCGCTCGGCCTTTTTCGTGTCGAAACATTTCGATTTCCCATAAATCTGGACGTTCATGCGATCCTCACCGTTACTCCCACGCAGCCGATTCGATCCCGTTCGCATCCGTTCGGAAAGGCAGCCAGGCCAGGGAGACCAGCCGGACCTGCACATTGGTTTTCAGCGGACGCAATACAACGGTCTGCAGATCCAGGTTCTGGGGATCCATCTGTGCCGCCAAGGAGTCCGTATCGGAGTTGAACGTCTCCTCGAGCTCTTTGAGCTGCTTGCCGAGCGCCTCGACGGTTTCCTTGGACCGTGCGACGTCACCGCTTTCCTTGAGGGACCGGCTGGCACCTCGGATCGCCGTGGTCGCCCTGCCGACCGAGGACGCGTTCACTTTCTTTTTTCCGAGAAACGCGCTCAGCAGCGTCGTTCCAAACGAGATCGCCGTCTGCATGCGCTGCTGTTTGGCCTGGTCCTGCTCGCGCTCCACCGCCTGCTCGCTTTTACGGATGCGTTCTTCAAGGGCCGCCACTTTCGCGGCGTACTTTTTACGCAGTTCCTCGGTCGCGAGGTCCTTCGCCTCCCTGGCTTTCAATTGCAGCCGGATGCGGAAATCGCGCTCGGTTTCTCCAGGCATGGACGTCTCTTTCAATGACGGGGCATGGAGCAGCTCGATGGACTGGGTGCGGAACACCCAGTCCGCGAATTCGCGGGACCATCCCGTATAGCTTTTCGCCTGTGTGGCGGCCGGAGGCAGCGCAGCCGTCGGAATCCCTTCCCGGCAGGACGTCTCCATGTCTTCCAGTGTCAGGTCCGTCAGGCGGGCGGCCTCCCAGTCGGCCGGAAGGACCGCGTCGGTGAGCCGGGTATAGGCCAGCAGTTCCTTGTCCGCCTGAATCCCCGCGCGGGTATCGCGAAAGCCGACCCGGGCGACGCCGAGCACGCCCGGTCGATAGACCAGGTTCGAACCGTCGAGACGGCCGCGGATCGGCAGGCTGAGCACGCGGATGTCCGGAGGGATCGTCGGGGCCGCAAGCACAGGCGCCGGAACGGATGGAACCGGTGTCGGGGCGACGGGCTCCGCAGCCGGCGCCGAAGACGCGGCGGGAGTCCCGGTCCGTCCCGTTTTCAACTTGCCAAAGTCCGTGCGCGTCATCGGTCCCCTGAGATACGACAGGCACCAGCGGGTCTCGAAAACCGTCGGTCCGTCGTCATGGACGTTGTGCATCAGAAAGACGCGGTTGCCCAGTCCGGAAAGGATTTTTCCCAGACGTCCCCGGTCGAACGCCTCCCCCTGCGCCAGGTTTGCGCCTTCGAGTCCTTCGAGCACGCGCTCCTTGTCCCGTTCGGTCTGCAGGCGTCCGATGAACCAGGTTCCTGTATTGGAAAGGCCTTTATAGTCCAGGTCGACCGGATTCTGCGTGGTCAGCACGATGCCAAGCCCGAACGCGCGGGCCTGGCGCAGCAAGGTAAGCATCGGCGCCTTGGAGGGCGGATTGGCCACCGGGGGAAAGAAGCCATGGATCTCGTCCATGTACAGGATCGCGCGCAGGCTTCCCGTTCCGCTTTGGGTCCGCATCCAGGAAACGACCTGGTTCAGCAGCAGCGAAACGAAAAACATCCGCTCGTTGTCGCTCAGATGCGCAATGGAGAGGATCGAGATCCGCGGGCGGCCTTCCGCGGTGAAGAGCATGGCCCCGATGTCCAGCGGATCGCCCTGCAGCCAGGAGGAAAAGGACGGGGAGGCCAGCAGGCCGTTCAGTTTCATCGCGAGCCCGAACCGGTCCTTGGACGGGTAGAAGGACTCCAGATCCATGACCCCGACCTGCGTGAACGGAGGTTGCTGGATCATCCGGATCATGCCCGCCAGATCGAGGTCCTGCCCCTTGTTCCAGGCATCCAGGATCAACGAAGTCAACAGGATATGGGCCTGGCTGAGGATCGGATCGGTATCCTCCCCGACCAGCCCGAGCAGGCCGGCAGCCGTGCCGGAGGCCTGCTCGCGCAGCATTTCGCTGTCCTCGCGGACGGCGGCGGGCGGCGCGGTAAACGAGCGAAGGATGGAAACCGGGCGTCCGGACGGGCTTCCCGGGGTATACAGGGCGAAATCGGTGCGTTCGCGCATTCTTCGGATCCGGTCGCCGTCCTGGCCCCAGGAAGAGAGTCCGGTTTTCCATTTGTCCGCCTGCTGCCGTGCGTAGGCATCCGGGTCGAGCCCCAGCCGGCCGGCCTCGCTTTCATCGATCCAGGGCCGGAAGTCCTCCGGCGCCAGATCGGGAAACGACAGCAGGAGGTTGGTCATGTCCCCCTTCGGGTCGATCACGATGGCGGGAATGCCGTCGATCGCCGCTTCCTCAAGCAGCCCGATGCAAAGCCCTGTCTTGCCCGATCCGGTCATGCCGACGCATACCGCATGGGTGGTCAGGTCCTTCGCGTCGTACAGCAGGTATCCGTCCCCGGGCTTTCCGGCCTCCAAGTCGTACGGCCGTCCCAGATAGAATGCGCCCAGTTTCTCGAATGGATCCATACCCGCACCCCCTATGGTTTATATCGATTGAATCATCCACCACCACAACTATACCGAAACGCCATCCCGTGAGCAATCGCGGCAACCGGGCCCGTTCAGGACGCTTTTCCCGCCAGCCCGTGGAACCACCTGGATGCGGGCCGTCAGCCGGTCCCGGATCGCCGGGACATGGGAGATGACACCGATGAGTTTTCCCTCCTGCCGAAGGCCGGCAAGCGTCTCGAGCGCGGTTTCCAGCGTGTCCTCGTCCAAGGTTCCGAACCCCTCGTCCAGGAAAAGCGAATCCACACGGACCTTGCGGCTGGACATCTGGGACAGGCCCAGCGCCAGGGACAGGCTGACGATGAAGCTCTCCCCGCCGGACAGGTTTTTGGTCGATCGGATTTCGCCTGCCTGGTCGTTGTCGATCACACAGAGTTCGAGCGGCAGCGCCGCGTCGCGGACAAGCAGGTAGCGGTCACTCAGCTTCCGGAGTTGGCGGTTTGCCTGTCCGATGAGCAGTTCGAACGTGATGCCCTGCGCGAAATTGCGGAACTTCTTGCCATCACCGGATCCGATCAACTCACGCAGGGTCTCCCATCGGCGGCATTCCACACGCTGCCGGTCGATGCGCCCCATCAGGTCCCGGTTGCGTTCCGAGACATCCGCATGGTCCTTCAGGCGTTGCCGGATGCCGCCGATCTCCTGTCGGAGTCCGGACAGTTCCGTTTCGACGCCGCTCGCTTCCGTGCTCAGGCCGGATAGCGTCTGGTCGGTGAGCCGTTTTTCCCGCTCAATGGCGAGCTGGATCTCGAGCTCCGCCTTTCTTGCCATAAGTCCGGCCTGTTCATCGTCCAGGGCCCTGGCGGCGGCCTGGAGCGCAAGCCGATCCGGCTCGGAAAGCCGCGCGGACAGATAGGCCTCGAGACTGTCATATCCAGCCTGGTCAAGCCGCTCCAGGAAAGAGGATTTCGCCGACGCCATTCGGACTGAGCGTTCCCGCATGGCGGTTTCCAGTGCTTCCAGCCGGTGCCGTCCTTCGTAGAATGTTCCAGAGGCGGCATCCAGGGCTGCGCGCCTCTCCGCGACGTTTCGTTCCGCGGACTCGCGTTCGGCCGCGAGGTGTTTTTCCTCGGCGTCGGGATCCCGTTCCCCAAAAAGCTCCCTGCGGCTGCGCAGGATGCCGTCCCGCTCCCCGCGCAGACGGGCGGTCGTCCCCTGCCGCTCGGAAAGCCACCCGAGGGATCGCTCCTCCATCTCTGCGGCCGAGGCGATCCGCCGGTCCAGGGCATCGATCCGCACACCCAGTTCCGCTCTCTTCCGCTGCATTTCCGTCCTGTGTTCATGCCTCCCGGTCAATTCCCGCAGGATATCCTCCAGCCGTTCCGGCGACAGGTCGGACACCCCATACTCCAGCAGTGCTTTCCGCTCCGTCTCC
This sequence comes from uncultured Oscillospiraceae bacterium, assembly GCA_964572095.1. GTDB lineage: Bacteria > Bacillota > Clostridia > Saccharofermentanales > UBA5734 > JAAYKS01. The sequence continues at coordinate 4,894 of CAZNGQ010000066.1, read as the reverse complement.
AGCCCCCGGTCCAGGCGCCCGGTCAGGTCCGCCCGTTCCCGTTCGGCACGCCGGACAGCCTGAACCGCGACATCCGACTCGTGGGAGGCGGTCTGGGCGGCCCGTTCGGCCTCCATGGCCGCCGCATTCGAGGAATCCCATGCTGCCCGGGCCAGCACGATCCCGGCGTCCAACCGGTCGCACTCTTCCAGCCGGCCGACGATCTGTGCCGACTCTGAAACGAACGAAGCCAGCCTGCTCAGAATCGAATTCTCCACCGAATGACGTTCTTCCTCCGGAAAGAGGCTGGTCAGCAGACCGGTCAGGACGCGCTCCGACTCACCAGCCGCCGCCGCGGTATCCAGCATGCGGCGCGAGAGCTCCTCCACGGACTTCTCCCGAGAAGCCCGGCCGACACGTTCTTCGGTAAGCGCCTTTTCCATGTCCTTGAGCCCGGCTTCGGCCTGTGCGAGTTCCGCCTGCGTATCGTCCGGCACCAGCGGCATGTCCG
>CAZNGQ010000066.1:0-4304 GCA_964572095.1 uncultured Oscillospiraceae bacterium | reverse complement strand
GCTTCGGCCTGTGCGAGTTCCGCCTGCGTATCGTCCGGCACCAGCGGCATGTCCGTGGTGTAGGGGTGGTCCGTCGAACCGCACAGCGGGCAAGGCTGCCCGGGTTCCAGGCGGGTCCGCGCCTCGTCGAAAGTCTGCAGTCTCTGCATCAGGCTGTACTGAGTCTGGAGGAACCGTACACGTTGTTCCAGGATCTCCCTCTCAAGCGACAGCTCACGGATCGCCTGGCTTGACCGGGACAATGCCGCCAGTCCGACCTGGTGTTCTTTATTGAGAGTATCCGCGGTCCGTTCCGCCGCGCTTCGGGCTTCGAGCAGCGTCGCCGCCGACTCCAGCCGCTTGATCCGTTCGCCCAATCGGCTATACTCCGCCCTCCATTCGGCAGCGGAATGACCATCCAGCCGTGCTTCCCGTTCCTGTATCAGTCGGTCAAGTCGCCCGCGGGCTTCCGTCCCTGCTGTGCGACGGGCCTCGAGGGTTTCGGCCGTTTTCCGCAAGGCCTCCGCCGTCCGGGCTTCCAGCGACTCGGCCTCCGCCCGTTCCTTCGCCTTGAGGGAACCTTGCTGTTCCCATTCCAGGAGCAACCCGAAGCGTTCCCGGATTCCGGCCAGCTGTCCGGCCAGCGTTTCGTCCCGGATGGATGCGGCGAGCTGGCTGTCCATCGAGCCGCACTCCTGATCCAGCTGTTCTCGCGCCATCCGGTCCTCACTGAGACGTATACGAAGCTTTTCCAGTTCTTCCCCCGCGGCGGCCGCTTCGGCTTCGGCTTTCCGGATCGGCGCCAACTGTTCGCTGATCCTTAGATCCAGTGCGCGGATTTCATTTAGTACGGGACCCGATTCCTGCTGGAGCCTTCTGGCGTTCTCCAACCCGTTCTCGGCAGCCGCGAGCGCGGATTGCCCGTCGATCAGCGCTTTCTCCAAAAGCGGGAGCCCCTCGTGAAGGAGAACGCCTTTTGCTTCGTCCGACAATTGATCCTGTTGTAACATCGTCCACACGGCATAATCTGAATCCAAGGGCATCGCTTTCAAAGCATCATCCAGCCGTTGGCGATCCAGCCGAAAAGCGTCCAGGCGTCCATTCAGAAGCTCCTGCGATTTCCCGATGTCCGCCCTTGCTGCTTCCAGATCGTCCAGGTGCCTGCGCCAGGCGATGTCAGCCGCCAGGCGTTTTCCCAGCTCCTCGGCCGCCATCGCTTTCGCGTTCCACCTGTCCAGGTCGGCGGCGAGCTTGTCCGCTTCCTCTTCACTCAGCAAGTGCAGGCCGGCCTGCTCCGCCTCCAGCAGGTCGAGCCTCCCTTTTTCCTCGACGGCGCGGGCATGGGATTGTTTCGAGATCCGGCTGTAGATTTCAGTACCGGTGATCTGCTCGAGGATGGGCGCGCGGGCATCCGGACCGGCCTGCAGAAACGCGGCGAACCCGCCCTGTGCCAGCAGCATGGATCGCGTGAACCGGTCGAAATCCATCCCGGTCGCGGCCTCAATCCTCTCGGCGACATCCCGGATCTTCGAACTCAGGATCTCGCCGGTCAGGGCGTTCGAGATCTCCTGCTGCGGCTGCTGCAGCTCCCCGTCCGGTTTCGACCGGGCACGGCGCTGTCCCCAGCGGCACAGGTAGCGCCCGGACTGGGTCTCGAACGTCACTTCGGCGAAGCACTCGCCGGTTTGACGCGACAGGATTTCGTTGCCGCTTTTCGACACGTGGTCGAGGCGGGGCGTGCGTCCGTACAACGCAAGACAGACCGCGTCCAGGATCGTCGACTTGCCCGCGCCGGTCGGGCCTGTGATGGCGAAGATACCGTTTGCGGCATAGACCGGATGGGTCAGGTCGATTTCCCACTCGCCGGCCAACGAGTTCAGGTTCTTGAAACGGATCCGGAGTATTCGCATGGATCACCTCGTACGCTAGATCGCTTGCTCGTCCTGTTCGGCCATGGCCTGGAGAAGCCGGGCATAGGTGCCCCGGACTTCCTCCCGATCCGTGTCGGCCACCCCGTAAGCCTGCAGACACCGTTCAAACACCTCGACGGGATTCAAGTCGTCCAGGGTTTCTTCTTCTGTGCTTTCGAGCGCCTTGTCCAGTATCCTGCGGTTCCGGATCCGCAGGATTTCCATCCGGGTCCCGGCCACCATAGCGTCCAGACGTTCCCGGAGCGCACCCGCCAGTTCGTTGCCATCCCAGGTGATCTCCAGCCAGGCTGCACTGTCCGCCGCTGCCAGTGCGGCTATCCCCGCCGTGATTTTCTCCCAGTCTCCAGCGACACGCTCCAGGGGCTGGAACGTCGGAACAGGCAGAACGGCCGGCATCGGTTTCCGGCCTGCAAAGTCCACCAGGACGACGCTTTTTCGCTGGCCGGACTCGCCGAACCCCATCGGCAGCGGCGAGCCGCTGTATCTGCGGCTCTCAAGCCCCTGCAGGCACTGCGCGGCATGCAGGTGGCCCAACGCGAGGTAATCGATCGACGGCGGGAAGCATCCCGACTCCACCCGGGCGAGGGAGCCGATATACAGCTCGCGGACTCCGTCCCCTTCCGTGGTCTCGCCTCCCGCGGCAAACAGATGGCCCATGGCGACAATCGGAATATCGGCGCCTGCGGCGTCCCTTCGCTCCTCCGCTATGGCCAGGACCGCGGAATAATGCGCCCGGATGCCTTCGAGCATCTTGCGCTCCTTGTCTTCGTAGCTCTCCCCCGCTTCCGCTGTCCGCAGGTCCCGGTCCCGCAGATAGGGCACCGCGCAGACAATCAACGCGGGGTTCCCGTGTTCGTCCTCGAGGGTCAGCACCTCGTCCTCGGGCCGGTCGGCCGCCGACCCGACGACATGGATGCGGAACGCGCGCAGCAGATCCCTGGGGGCATCGAGGAACGAGGGAGAATCGTGGTTGCCGCCGGTGATGACCACATGCCGGCAACGGGTCGCGGATATCCGCACGAGAAAGCGGTAGTAGATCTCCATGGCCCGATTGCTGGGGGTTCCGTTGTCGAACACGTCACCGGCGACCAGCAGGACATCCGCGCCCTCCCGTTCGACGGCATCCGCCAGCCAATCCAGGAACGCGGCATGCTCGTCATATCTGCGCCGGCCATACAGAAGCCGTCCGATATGCCAATCCGATGTGTGCAGGATCACCATGTCCGGAATGTCCTTTCCAGCCGACCCGTAAGCGGCTTATGGAATGCAAAGTTCCTTTCATTATAAAGAATATCGCCCGGTGAATACCATCCGGCGTTCATGATGGGTTCACGCGATCCGCTTACGATGTCGTCACGACAATGGAAACGGGCATCGGTGGTACAATTGGCATGTTCGCCAGCCTAAGGCACCCATGATTGTAAAGAGGACATCCAATGGTTACGATCCTCGTCGTCGATGACAACGAAAGTATCCGAAAACTGATCGGGGTCTGCCTCGTCCGGGAGGGGTTCGACGTTCTTTATGCCGCGAACGGCATGGAAGCCTTGTCCATTCTCGACACGCGGCATATCGATCTGATGATCGCCGACATCATGATGCCGGGGATCGACGGTTACACCCTGACCGCAGACCTGCGCGCCGCGCGGTACGATTTCCCGATATTGATGGTCACCGCCAGGGACACGTTTGAAGATATGAGAAAAGGGTTCCTGTCCGGCAGCGACGATTACATGGTCAAGCCGATCGACATGAACGAAATGGTCCTGCGCGTGAACGCACTCCTGCGCCGTTCCAGAATCAGCACCGAACGGCGGATTGAGCTCGGCGGAGTCGTCCTGGACCAGGAGACCATGGAAGTCCGTACCGCGGACCAGACCTGGCTGCTGCCTAAAAAGGAGTTCCAGCTGCTGTTCAAGCTTCTCAGCTACCCGAAAAGGATTTTCACACGGCAGGAACTCATGGACGACATCTGGGGGATGGACAACGATACGGACGAGCGGACGGTGGATGTCCACATCAAGCGTCTGCGTGAAAAATTCGATCAGCTGGACGCGTTCCGGATCGTTACGATCCGGGGACTCGGCTACAAGGCGGAGCGGACATGAAAAATCAGGATCGCCCGCACTGGCTGCGTTCCATTTATTTCAAATACATCGTGTTGTTCGTCGGAATCGCATGGTTCAGCAGCGCAGTGGCGTTCACCCTGATCACGCCGCGTACGTTCCGCCAGATCCGGGATCTTTACCAGGCACGGGTCGTCGTGCTGGCCGGACAGATCCAGGCGTTCTGCGAGGCCAATCCGGTAGCCCCGGGCGAAGTGGCCGGCCTCCTTGACAATGAGGATTACGAGATCACCGTCTTTCGGGGCTGGACGGAAGTCCAGGCGGACAG
>CAZNGQ010000065.1:0-12867 GCA_964572095.1 uncultured Oscillospiraceae bacterium | reverse complement strand
ACCGCGTTCTCAGGGAAGAACGCCTTGAACTCGGCGCACAGCTGGCCGGCCAGGGTCTTGTTGTGGGCGATGACGAGCGCGGGGCGCTGCACGCGCTGGATCACATTGGCCATCGTGAACGTCTTGCCCGAACCGGTGACGCCAAGGAGTGTCTGGGCGCGCAAACCGCGCTCCAGTCCCCGGACGAGCCCGTCGATCGCCTCGGGCTGATCCCCCATGGGAACCATATCCGAAATGAGTTTAAAAGGAGTATCCATGACGAGGATTATACCATCTGGCAGGAAACACGGACAAATGAGAACGTTTTCGGATGACGAACATCGGAACCGGGTGTATAATTTTTTACCAATAAGGCTCTCCGGCGCGTGCCGCCGATGCCGAGCAGATGGGAGATATCACTATGAGCCAGAGTATCCCGGTCATCCGGACGCTCGCCCCCAAGCCAAAGCCCGTCGACGAGTCGCGGCTTGGATTCGGGCAGATCTTCACCGACCACATGTTCATCATGGACTATATCGACGGCCAGGGGTGGATCAACGCGCGGATTGTACCCTATGCGCCGCTGCCGATGGATCCGTCCACGATGGTGTTCCATTACGGCCAGTCGGTATTCGAAGGACTCAAGGCCTATCGCTGCGCAGACGGGTCGGTCAACCTCTTCCGTCCCCGGTTGAATTTTGAGCGCATGAACAGTTCCGACGCCCGCATGGCCATCCCGCGCATCGACGAGGATTTCTGTGTCGACGCGGTCCGGCAGCTGGTTGAGCTGGAAGCTTCCTGGATCCCTTCCGCACCCGGCACTTCGCTGTACATCCGGCCGTTCATTTTTGCGGCCGATCCGTTCCTTGGCGTGCGCCCCTCGCACACTTATCATTTCATCGTCATCCTCTCCCCCTCCGGCGCTTATTATCCGCAGGGTCTCGACCCGATCGCTGTCTACGTCGAAGACGAGTACGTGCGCGCGGTCAAGGGCGGCACCGGTTTCACCAAATGCGCAGGCAACTATGCCGCGAGCCTGCTGTCACAGGCCAACGCCTACAAGACCGGCTTTGTCCAGGTGCTGTGGCTTGACGGAATCCATCGCAAGTACATCGAGGAAGTCGGTTCGATGAACGTCTGCTTCGTCATCGACGGCAAGGTCGTGACCCCGATGCTCAACGGCAGCATCCTGCCCGGCATCACCCGCAGGTCGGTCCTCGAGACCGCCGCGGATCTCGGGCTCGAGGTCGAGGAACGCGAGATCGGGATCGACGAGCTGGCCGAACTCCACGCGGCCGGCAGGGTCACCGAAATGTTCGGCTGCGGCACGGCGGCGGTCATTTCACCGGTCGGGACCCTCAAGTACCAGGATACGGTCCTGACGTTCAACAACGGCGCGATCGGCCCGATCAGCCAGAAAATGTACGACACCATCACCGGCATCCAGTACGGCGCGTTGCCCGATCCCCATGGCTGGGTTGTGCGGCTGGTCTGACCGCGATCCATGCGATATGAAAAATCGGGCGGTCTTTCGAGGCCGCCCGATTTATTAACCTGTATCCGGGATCCGCGTTCAGGGCGTCCCCCTGCCGTCAGGTCAGCTCTTTCTTGTTTTTCTGGATCGTCACCAGCACGCCGGTGAGGTTGTCCTCGACACCGGACAGCAGGTGCTTGGCATAATCCAGCGCGCCGTTCCGGATCTGGCGCGCAGACTGGTTGGCGGTCTCGATGGTATGGGCGGCGGCCTGTCGCGCCTGCAAGGTGATCTCGTGTTCGTCGATCATGGCGGTCATCCGGGTCTCCGCCTCGCGGACGATGTTCTCCGCTTCCTTGCGTGCTTCGGCGACCAGCTGCCTGTTCTGGCTGAGCAGCCATTTCGCCTGCTGGATTTCGGCCGGCAGGCTGTCGCGGATCAGCGAAATCAGGACGAGAAGCTCCTCCCGGTCGACAAGGCAGGTGTCCGAAAACGGCAAGGAGCGGGCATGCGTCACACAGGTCTCGATCTTGTCCAGCATTTCAAACAGATCGGATTCGCCGGAATCCGGCCGGTCATGGTCAGCAGTCTCACGCATGGGCTCTCTCCTCCTCCCCACGTTTTCTCAGTTTGTCGAATACGAACGTCCGCACTTCGTCGGGCACCATGTTGGAGATGTCTCCGCCATAGGACGCGACTTCCCGAACGGAACTGGAGCTGGTAAAAGCCAGATCGCTCCGGCAGGGAAGCAGCAGGACATCGAATCCCGGCAGCAGCAGCTTGTTCACGGCGGCCATTTCGGCCTCGAACCGGAAGTCCGATTCGCTGCGCAGTCCGCGTACGACGGCGGATGCGCCGTTGTCTCGATAAAGGTCCACCAGCAAGCCGCCAAAAGACAGAACCGAAACATTCGGTATCGATTTGAGGCATTCGGTCGCCATCCAGACGCGTTCGTCGATGGAGAAGGCCGGCTTCTTGCTCTTGTTCGTTATCACCGCGACAAGAAGCTTGTCACACAACAGCGCGGCCCGGCGGGCGATGTCCGCATGGCCTTTCGTGAACGGATCGAAAGATCCAGGGTAAATGAAGGTTCTCAACCAGAAGATCCCCTGTCCTGATGGATTTCTTTATAAAAGGATAGCATTGAGTTTCCGTACTTACAATTCCGCACGAGTTGCAGGTTGGTTACAAAAACCGGGGCGGCATCCTGTGACGCATGCTCGAGGACGACCATCGCGTCCGGCGCCAGGAGTCCCTGCGCCAGGCATTCGGCCGCGCGTTCCAGCGACTGGGCGGCCATCCGGTAAGGCGGGTCGAGGAAAACGAGGTCGAACCGGTTCGTTCCTTCGCGAACCATCGCGTCCAGAACGCGGAAGACATCGCCGCGAACCACGCGAAGCCCGTCCAGGCCGGATTTGGCGATATTGCCCCGGATGCAGGCCAGGCTCGTCCGGTCGCTGTCCACCAGGTCGGCTGCCTGGGCGCCGCGGCTTACCGCCTCGATCCCGAGCTGGCCGGAGCCGGCAAACAGGTCCAGGACGCGCGCGCCCGGCAGGTGTGTGGCGATGATGCTGAACAGCGCTTCCTTGACCCGGTCCGACGTCGGGCGGGTCAGGCTGCCGTCCGGCGCATCCAGTCGTATGCCTCCGGCCCGGCCGGCGATGATTCTTGGCATGTGTCGCCTCCTCAGATTCCGATGGCGGGAAAGGATTCCCCGAAATGCAGCCGGATGGCGGGGATCAGGCTGCGGTTGTCCGGCGATTCAAGAAAGGGGTCGGCCTCCATCAGCCGGTCGAGACCGGCGGAGACTTCGCCGAGCAAGGCTGCGTCCTCGTACAGGTTGGCGATCCGGAAGTCCGGGATGCCATGCTGCCGCGTACCGAAAAAGTCGCCCGGGCCGCGCAGTTCCAGATCCTTTTCCGCAATCCGGAACCCGTCCGTTTCGTGGCAAAGCGTTCGGATGCGCTCCCTGGCGATCGACTCGCCGGCATCGCTCACGAGAATGCAGACGGACCGGTACGGTCCGCGGCCGATCCGCCCGCGAAGCTGGTGCAGCTGGGCGAGCCCGAAACGGTCGGCGTTTTCAATCACCATGACCGATGCGTTGGGATTGTCGACGCCGACCTCGATCACCGTGGTGGTGACCAGGATGTCCAGCGCCCCGCTATGGAAAGCGGTCATCACGGCCGTTTTCTCCGCCGCCTTCATGCTGCCGTGCAGCAGACCGACTCTCAGGTCCGGAAACACGTCCACCGCCAGCCTGCGGTAGGTTTCTTCGGCGGACTCCAGGCGGGTTCCCCCTGCGTCCTCTTCTTCGCTCTCGCTGATCGTCGGGCAGACGACAAAGGATTGCCGGTGATCCTCCGCCTGCCTGCGCAGGATCCGGTAGATCCGCTCGCGTTCCGATGTGCCCGCGGCATAGGTTTCGATCGGGGTCCTGCCGGCCGGCCGTTCGTTCAGGATCGACAGGTCGAGGTCGCCGTACAGCATCAGTCCAAGCGACCGGGGAATCGGCGTGGCGGACATGACCAGGACATGGGGAGCATGCGGCGGGAGGGGCTCGTCCGGTTGGTCGGATCGGTCCTCCGCCATGGCCAGCCCGGTCCGCTGCCGGACTCCGAACCGGTGCTGCTCGTCGGTCACGGCCAATCCGAGCCGGTGGAACCGCACACGGTCCTCGATCAGCGCGTGCGTGCCGACCAGGATCTGCACGCTTCCGTCAGCCAGACCCGCCAGTATGCGCCGTCGCTCCGGAGCCCGGGTCGCGCCTGTCAGCAGTTCGATCCGCACATGGGGCAACCCGTTCTCGCCGGAAAAGAAAGCGCGCAGCGTCCGGTCGTGCTGCTCGGCCAGGATGGACGTCGGGGCCATGAGCGCCCCCTGGCACCCGTGCAGGACCGCAAGGTACAATGCCAGGGCCGCCACAACGGTCTTTCCGGACCCGACATCGCCCTGGAGCATCCGGTTCATCGGGTATCCGTGGGCCATCTCGCCACGGATTTCGTCTACGGCGCGCTTCTGGGCACCGGTCAGCCGGTACGGGAGCGCTGCCTCCATCCCCGCCATGCATGCATCGACATGGGAATCCGCCGGCATGGGGATGCCCTGTGTCAATCCCCGCAGCCGGCCCTTGATCATGCGCAATCCGGCCTGAACCAGGAACATTTCCTCAAAGGCAAGCCTTCTCCGCGCTATTCCGAAAGCCTCTGCGGAAACCGGCTGGTGGATCATCCGGTATGCGTATGCCACGTCGCAAAGACGGAACTCCCTGCGGATCCAGGGCGGCAGCGGCTCTGGAAGCCGCCCCTCCACCAGATCCAGCGCGGAGGCGACCGCGTTGCGGATCACGCCCTGTGTGATCCCTTTCGTGAGCCGGTATACCGGAACCACACCGGCGGCCCGCTCGGGAGTGTAGAGCTCGAACGCCGGATTCTGGACCTCGAACCGGTCGCCGGACCGCACGATTTTGCCGCGGAAGAGACATTGTTCATCCTTGATCAGTCGGGACTGCATGTATGGCTGGTTGAACCAGACCGCCGCGATGGCGCCCCCTTCATCACGCAAAACCGTCCGTACCATCGAAAACCGGCCTTTACGGAACAGCGTCGGTTTTCTCGCGATGGTTGCGACAAACGCCTGCTCCTCGCCGTTCTTCAGATCGGTGATCGACAGCGGGGAGTTCCAGTCTTCATAGGAGCGCGGAAAAAAGACGACAAGATCGTATAGGGTCCGGATCTCGAGTTTATGAAACAACAGGGCCCTGTGGGCGCCGATTCCGTGCAGGGAGGCGATCGGCGTATCGAAATTCCCGGAGTCGGCGGGTGCGTTCATGTGCCGGCACCGGCGGCATGCCGGCAGAACGACGCCAACGGGCAATCCGCGCATCGGGGCCTTGGCGCCGGACACAGGCGGCGGCCGTGGGCGACCATCAAGTGCCCCAGCGGGATCCACTGCTCCCGGGGAAACCTGTTTCGCAGATCCTTTTCCACAACAGCCGGATCCGTGGCGTCCGTCAGCCCGATCCGCTTGGCGATCCGCGCGCAATGGGTATCCACCACGACTCCGGGAATGCCGAAACCGTCGCCGAGCACCAGATTGGCGATTTTCCTTCCGATGCCCGGCAGGGTGAGCAGATCGTCCATGCTGGCCGGAACCTGTCCGCCGAACCGTTCCGACAGCGCGCGGGCGCTTTCGCGAATCGAACGCGCCTTTGTCCGGAAGAGGCCGCAGGAACGGATCAAGGGCTCGATATCCGCCGTGTCCGCCCTGGAAAAATCCTCGATGGAGGGAAATTGTTCAAACAGGGCGGGAGTGACCATGTTGACACGCACATCCGTGCACTGGGCCGCCAGGATCGCGCCGACCATCAGGCGCCAGGGATCCTCCCTGCCGTCAAGCGTACATTCGGCTTCGCCATATAAGGAGACCAGCGCTTGCCAGGTCGACTGGGCCAATGGACTTCCGGTCTGCAGGCCCCTGCGTTCGGGTTCAGGGTTTCCCCGCATCTTTTCCGTCCGTTTCCCTGGTCTTGCCAAGCATGATTTCATTGAGTTCCGTCATAAAGGAATTCACATCCCGGAACTGGCGGTATACGGATGCGAAACGGACATAAGCCACTTCGTCGATGTGCTTGAGCCCGTTCATCACCATCTCGCCGATTTCCCGGGAGGACAGTTCGCGTTTGAGGGCGTTTTGGGCGGAAGCCTCGATGGAGTCAACCAGCCGTTCAATCTGTTCCGTCGAAACCGGGCGTTTTTCACAAGCCTTCATGATGCCGGAATACAGTTTTGCCCGGTCGAAAGCCTGCCTCGTGCCGTCTTTTTTTACGACAAGGAGAGGCAGCGTCTCGATTTTCTCATAAGTGGTGAATCGATTGCCGCAAGCGATGCACTCGCGCCGCCTGCGGATCGCAGCGCCTTCTTCGGATGGCCGTGAATCGATCACCCGGTCCTCGTCATGACCGCAAAACGGACAGCGCATGTCGGTTCCTCCGCCGGGATCAGCGGTTGTTGCGATCCCGATCCTCGCCGTGGTCCTGAAGGAACCAGGGCAATCCCCTGCTGGACTTGCTGCGGTCCCTGGGGTTCTCATGCGAAGCGGGCTGCGGCGCAGGCGCGGGTGCGACGGCCGGTGCCTGTTTTGGCGTGCCGGCAGCCGGTCGGACCGCTGATCTGGGTTCGGATACGGAAAAAGAGCCGCTGCCGATGTTGTGGAAACCGCCGTCCCGGACGGACGGCGGATCGACGCCCTGAACGCCCTTGGGCGCGCCGCCCGGATTCAGGAATCCCGGAACGACATCCAGACCGGGCTCATTGGCCGGAACCGCCGCGGCGTTGTCCGCACGGGCGGGTTCGGACTCGCTCTTCGCCGCGGGGTTGTTCCAGACGGACGAGCCCCTGCGGACCCCGGCGCGTTCCTGCGACCGGTCCTCCGCGTCGAATCGGCTGGCGATCACCGTGATCACGACCTCGTCGGTCAGTTCCGGATCGATGACCGCGCCAAAGATGATGTCCGCATCCGGTGACACGGCGTCCCGAACGATCGAGGCCGCCTCGTCGACTTCGCGGATGCGCAGGTCGCGGCCGCCCGTGAAGTTGATGATGACGCCGCGGGCCCCGTCGATGGTCGTGTCAAGCAGCGGGCTGCTGATCGCCTGGGCGATGGCGGCAGCGGCACGGCCCTCGCCGGAGGCGCGGCCGATGCCCATATGGCAGACGCCGGCGCTGGTCATGATCCTGCGCACGTCGGCGAGGTCGAGATTGATGAGACCGGGAATGGCGACGAGGTCGGATATGCCCTGGACGCCGTACTTGAGGATCTGGTCCGCCATGAGGAACGCCTCGTCCAGCGTCGTGTCGTCTCCGGCTACCTCGAGGAGTTTATCGTTGGGTACGACAATCAGGGAATCCACGTACTTTTCCATCTCGCGGATGCCCTTTTCGGCGTTCTGCATCCGGCGGGCGCCCTCGAACCGGAACGGCCGCGTCACAACGCCGACCGTCAGGATGCCAAGCTCCTTGGCCAGCTGGGATACCACGGGCGCACCACCGGTGCCGGTGCCGCCGCCCATGCCCGCCGTGATGAACAGCATGTCCGTCCCGCGGATCAGCTGCGCGATCTCTTCACGCGATTCGTCCGCGGCCTTCTCCCCGATTTCGGGATTTGCGCCGGCGCCGAGTCCTTTGGTTATTTTTTCTCCGATCTGGATGCGGTTGGATGATTTCGTCCGCTGCAGAGCCTGATTGTCCGTATTGATGGAGATGAACTCGATGCCCTGCACCGAACTCTCGATCATACGGTCCACCGCGTTGCAGCCGCCTCCGCCGATCCCGATCACCTTGATGGTGGCGAACCCGTCGTTTTCCATACCGAAACTCATATGGTAATCGATCACGCAAAATCCCCCTTCGCATCGAACGCGCGATGCGCGCAGTATAAATAAATGCGTCCGGACGTCAATCACGGCCGGCGAAAATCCAGAATCCAACAGCGCACCGCCGGCATCTTGGAATCATTCTACACCACGTGTAACAGTGGCACAACAATATTTAGTGCTGTTTTGCGACAGGATTACAAGATATGGACATTCGCGGGACAGATCGGAAAACGGACGGTTCCAGACACTACATGGTCTCCGCGTCCCTTTTTCTCTTTGCCGTCTCCGCGCGCTCGACCAGGAAGCGTCGGATGAGCGAAACGTTGATGAAGATCCGGTTGCCGAACGCGAAAACGGCGGCCAGATCGAGCTGGATGTCCAGCTGGTCTCCCAGCGCGGCGAGGGCAATGGCCACCAGGCTGTTTCCGAGCAGGCCCGTCGCGAACAGCCGCACGTTGAAGTTGTTCTGTAGGCTCGCGCGGATGGCTCCGATAATCGAATCCAGCGAAGCCAGGATGCCGAGGGCGACATAGGATGAATATTGCTGGGGTATGTCAAAATCGAGGAAAAGCCCGAGTATCAGACCGGCCAGCAATCCAAGCAATGGTATCAATCCGTTCTACCTCCATCCTGCTCCGCCGCCGACCGGCGGCACGTCATCACGCATCGGGCCGAAACACCTTTTGCGTTCCGGAAAGATCCAGCACGCCTTTGCCGAGATTGTCGCAGTGGCCGTTGAAAATGGCGCTGCGCAGCCACTCCACGGTTTCATTGATGTTGTCGAGGCCTCCCAGCCGGACCACAAGCGAGTCCCCCCGGGCAGGCAGGATGACCGTCATGTAGGTCGTGTCGCCGCCGACTCCACGCAGCCCGGAAACCGTCTGGAACAGGGAAAAGCGGGAATCCTCTTCGTCGGATTTGATTATAGCATCCATGATGACGATCGCACCACGGATGGACGACTCGTCTTCGACCTGCAGCGGCTGGCCCAGAACCACTGATGTGACGGTGGCGCCCTCGACCACGGGGATGCCCTCCGGTATCCCGTCATGGAGGATCTCCACGGCCACACCCTGGGCATCGATCACGACGCATCCGTCCGGAATGGCCAGGTAGGCCACTTCGACCCGCTCATCCACGACGATCCGGATCATCGACGGGAATCCGAACCGCACCCGGACCGAACGCACATAGGGGGACAGCGTTCCGATCGCCTTTTCCGCGGCGCCGTAACGCAACGCGGCGATGCGGGCGAGGTCCGGACCGAGCCCGTAGACCATGTGCCGTCCGACCGACAGTCCGGACGATTCAATCACCTGCCCGCGATCCAGCACACGAAGACCTTCCACTTCGATCGAGGAGCAGCGGAACTGCGGAAACAGCGCGATGATCGCGACAATGGACGCCATCATCGCGAGGATGACCGCCCTGCCGATCCGGACGCCATGGTTACGCTTTCTTCTAGCCATGCCCGGCTTCCATCAGGATGGTTTCCAGCCGCCGGGCGATCATGCCGGCGGCGTCGGGCTTCGCCAGTTCCCGGGCGGCCCTGCCCATCTGCAGAAGACGCGCGGGATCCGAAAGCAGGCTTTCCATCTGTTCCCTGGCCGCCACGGACTGGAAATCCCGATCGGCGATATGAATGGCGGCGCCCTGCCGTTCAAATACCAGTGCGTTGAATGTCTGATGGTCGCCGGCGGCGAACGGATAGGGCACGAGGACGGACGCACGCCCGAGCGCGGCGATCTCCGCGCAGGAGAGCGCACCGGACCGGCAGACGATCAGGTCGGCGGCGGCCATGTATACGTGAATGTCATTCAAGTAATCCCAAATTTCGAGTCCGGGCATGCCGGCCCCCTGGCTCCGGACCTGTTCCACGTTCCTGCTGCCCGCCAGCAGGACCACCCGGACGCCCGGAGGCAGGCCTGCAGCGCTCCAGGCGAGGATCGCGGCGTTGATGGATGCCGCGCCCTGGCTGCCGCCGAGGGCCAGGACCAGCTGCTCGTCGTCCTTGAGCCCGAGGCGGTTCCTCGCTTCATCCCGGTCCGTGTGGAAAAAGATCTCCCGCACGGGATTCCCGGTCAGGAGAACGCTCTTGGCCCGCGGAAAAAAAGTTCCGGTTCCTTCGTAACTGATGCAGACAGAGTGCGCGCCGCGGGACAGGAATCGGTTGGCACGTCCGGGAAGCGCATTCTGCTCATGAAGCAGGACCGGTATGCCGGCACGTCTTGCGGCCGCCACCAGCGGCCCGCATACGTATCCGCCCGTTCCTACGACCGCGAACGGCCGGTACTCCCGGATCAGCGCTTCACATTGGCGCCTCCCGGCCAGATAGTCAGCGGAAGCGCGGAACAACTCAACCGACGGCCTGCGCGGGAACCCCCTGGCCCGGATCGGGTGATACGGGTATCCAGCCGCCGGGATCAGTTTGCTTTCCATGCCATGGGCCGTGCCGCAAAACCGGATGTCCACCTCGGGATGAAGGGCGGCAAATGCATCGGCGATCGCGACCGCCGGCTGGATGTGTCCGCCGGTACCGCCTCCGGCAACAAGAAGGGAGGGGTTTATCCGTTCAGGCATGTGCCGCCCTCCTCGCCTGTGCTTCGGAATTTCCGCTGCGGGATGCGCTGAGCAGAAGCCCGACGCCCAGCAGAAAGAACAGGTTGGAAGTGCCCCCGTAACTGAACAGGGGCAGGGATATCCCCGTTGGCGGCAGCACCCCGGTCGCGACGCCGATATTCAGGAACGCCTGCATGCAGAGCAGGCAGGTGTACCCGAAGACGATCACCGTCGGAAACGGGCCGATGGTGCGCAAAGCGGCCGACATCCCCATCACCAGGAGCAGGAGGAACAGCAGAATGACGCTCAGGGATCCGATCAGGCCCAGTTCCTCCGCAAGGATGGCGAACACATAGTCGTTGAACTCCTCCGGAAGGTAGTTGTACTTCTGTACCCCCTGCCCGAGCCCGACGCCGGTCAGCCCCCCGGAACCGATGGCGATCATCGACTGCTCGCTCTGGTGGCGGTCGTCCTTGCTGGCTTCGTCCGAACCGGTGAAGACATCCACGCGGCGTCCCCAATAGGCGTACTGGTCCAGGTAGCCGTCCGGCAGCAGGGGAACAACGAAAAAGGCCACGACAAGGGCGATCACGATGATGACAATCAGCAGGATCAGGATCCCGGCGGCCCAGACGCGGGCGCGAAATCCCGCGGCGAAATAGCAGCAGGCCGCAAGGCAGGCCATGATGATGGCGCAGGACAGATGCGGTTGTGTGACAATCAGCGCGATCCACGCCAGGATCGCCATGCCGGGGACGATGAACTGGATGAATCCTTCGCGGAAGAATCCGATGACACCGTTGCTCGACCGGTCTTTTCCGGCCTCTTTCCGACGCCGGAGCCAGGAGGTGTATCCGGCAAAACAAAAGACAAGGCCGATCTTGGCCAGTTCCGACGGCTGAAACCGTGGCAGGGGCCCGATCTCAAGCCATCGCGTCGCGCCGTTGAGGGTTTTCGCAAACGGGATCGGCAGGTGAAGCAGGAGCAGCAGGATCGTGATGACCGCATAGACCGCGACGACAAGCCAGAGGCGGTCAAAGATCCGGATCGGGAAATAGGACAGGACAATCATGGCCAGAACGCCCACAATCGTGATGCCCGCCTGTTTTACGACGTAGAAGGTCGGATCCCCTTCGCTTGCGTATCCCTCGGTCATGCTGGCCGAGAACAGGATCAGCAGGCCGTAGCAGACCAGGACGACGATAATGATCAGAATGCCCAGGTTCATCCGCGGACGCGGCCCGGTCCGTCCCGCGCCCGCGGGGATCGGTCTTCTGGCGGTGTTGACAGTCGTGTTCGATTGATTCACCCCATAACCTCCGGTTGTTCTATAGGACGAGAAGATACGCCGCCAGTCCCCCGGCAAGCGTCACGGCCGAAAAGACTCCGACAATCTTCCACTCGCTCCAGCCGCCCAGCTCGTAATGGTGATGGATCGGAGACATGCGGAAAATCCGCTTGCCGCCGGTCTTTTTGAAGTAGGCCACCTGGATGATCACGGAAAATGCCTCGGCCAGATAGATGATGCCGGCCGGCAGAATCAGCCAGGGCATGCCGAGCAGCAGCGCGGCGCCCGCTACGGAGGATCCCAGTATAAACGAGCCGGTGTCACCCATGAATACCCGCGCCTTGTGCCGGTTGTACGGCAGGAACCCCAGGCAGCCCGCGGCCGTGGCGGCGGATGCGGCGACGACGGATGACGCCGCCGGAACGGTCGACCCGACCGCGGACGCGCATGCGCAGAGGCACAGCGAAACCAGGAACGTGACAGAGGCGCACAACCCGTCGACGCCGTCGTTCAGGTTGACGGCGTTGACGGTGAAATACAGGTAGAGCACCAGGAACAGCCCGTAGACCGGCTTCCACAGGCCGGTGATGGCAACAGCCCTCTGGGAGATCGGGAGTACAAGCACAGGCGGATCCGGCACAAGGTAGAGATAGGCGACGGCAAAAGCCGAGTACAGCAGCAGCATGAAGAGGGTCTTGCCTTTGGCGGACAGCCCTTCCCGGTTGATCCGGACCTTGATGTAGTCATCGGCGAACCCAATCAGGCCAGACAGCAGGATCACGCCGGCCAGCAGCGAAAACCGCCACATCTCCGGATCGAACAGCAGTGCCGCCAGGCCGGCGGCGAGGATCGGCAACCCGAAAAACAGACCGCCGAACGTCGGTGTGCCCGTTTTCACCTTGTGGCTCGACGGGCCGTCGTCACGCACCGTCTGCCCGACCTGCAGGCGTTTCAGCAAGGGCACGCCGATGGCGCCGAGCGTCAGCGTCGCGAGAAAGACGGCGGCGGCTACCGCCGCGGTTTCAATCCAATCCATACGTTCACCTGTCCCCGGTCCGGCCGCGTTGGTCCATCAGGCGCGCCGCGTGCTCCGCATCGCTGAACACTTCGGTCCGATTGCCGAACATCTGATAATTATGGTGCCCTTTTCCTGCGATTACAACCACGTCTCCCGCGGATGCCGCTCCGATC
>CAZNGQ010000064.1:0-13031 GCA_964572095.1 uncultured Oscillospiraceae bacterium | reverse complement strand
GCCGCGCCCTGGAAATAGGCCGTCAGGTGCGGGGATTCGAGCCAGCCTTCGCCGATTTTCTTCACGCCCTCGTAGACCCAGATGAATCCAAGGAAGATCCGCAGCGGCACCAGCAGGAAACTCGGCGTGCGGTTGGAGAAATGGCCGCCTACAAAGCTGCGGCGGTGACGGATCGTGAAGAACTCGTGCCGGACGTAGCTGGCGACCTTGTTCCAGCCAAGCACCTGGATGAAATAAATGATGTTGATGAAATGCTTGACGAACATGGCCAGGAACGACGGCAGCGCGAACTTGCGCCTGGCCGTGCCGACATAAGCGATACCGTAGCGTCCGCCGATGCACAGCATGGCGCCGTGGAACGACGGCTTGTACGGCTTCATGTCGCATTCTCCGGTGGCTTCCGCCCCGATGTTGTGCGCGGAGATCTCGGACGACTGTTCGCAGTTCTCGACCATCTGCGGAACGGGTTCGTCCGTCCCCTCCGGCACATAGAACAGGTTGTCGCCGACCACAAAGACCTCGTCGCGCCCCTCGACGCGCAGGAAGGCGTCGGTCCGGATGCGCGCGCGCCCCACCTGGGGCAGTTCCTTGGAATCGATGGCGACGTCGGCGCACATGATGCCGGCCGTCCAGATCACGGTCTCCGTGGGGTAGCGGGTGACCTGGCCGTCGCGCTTGAGCTCGACCGAATGCTTGCCCACGCCCGTCACGCTGGTCTTGAGCATCACGGTGACGCCCATCTTTTCCAGGCGCCGCTGCGCCTTGGCCGACAGGTTGGCCGGGAACGTGGGAACGACGCGGTCGAGCAGGTCGAAAGCGACCACGTTCACTTTCTCCTTGGGGATGCCGTACTCCCGGCACAGGATGGGGACCCATTCCGCCAGCTCGCCGGCCATCTCGGCGCCGGTAAAGCCCGCCCCGGCAATGAAGAAGGTCAACAGGCGCTTGATGTCTTCGGGGTCGGTGGCGTTGACGGCGCGTCGGAAACAGTCGAGGATGTGGGCCTTGAGGTGGACGGCGTCGGAATAGGACCACAGCTTTTTCGAGTACTCCTCGACGCCCGGAATGCCGAAACAATTCGGCTGGGAACCGGAGGCCAGCACCAGGTAGTCGTACTCGTAGACCGCATCGCTGCAGACGACCTTGCGGTTGGCGTAGTCGACCGAGCGGATCATGTCCGTCACGAGCTCGACCCGCCGTCCGGCAAAGATCCGCTCCAGGCTGATCCGCACGCTGTCCTCGTCGACGCGGCCGGCCGCGACCTCGTGCAGCTCCGTCAGCATCGTGTGGTAGCTGTTCTTGTCGATCAGCGTGATCGTGACATCCGTTCTCTTGCGAAGCCTTCTGGCGAGCTTCTTGGCGGTCAGTACCCCGGCGTAGCCGGCTCCCAGGATGACGATTCGTTTATTCACTTGACGTGCACCTCCGTGGTGGATCAATTAACAATCCGATCTATTCTATTATACGGTTTTTCCCGATTCTGTAAGGCACGTGACAAAACGGCCGGCTGTTTATCAGCCGGCCGTCGATGTCCTGTCCGTGATGCGGTTTGTAAAAAATCAGTTGGCCTTGACTTCGTTCTTGCCGCTGATGGAGCTGTCCGCGTCCATCGTGAACGTGTCTTTGTGCGCCTGTGTCGTGAAGTAGACGTTGCCGGTGACCTTGGTGTCGACCAGAGCGAAACCATCGACATCGACGATGAGGTCGCCCTTGACCATGCCGTGCTGGATGCTGGCCTTGGGGGACTTGATGGTCAGGGACGGGATCGTCAGCGTGAAGCGGGCGGTCACCTTGCGGTCGGCGTCCTGCGTGTACAGGGCGATCTTGCGCTGGAGGATGTCCTTGCCGGCGTCGTCCTTTTTGCCGTTCTTGAATTCGCCGTCGAGGACCAGGGCCTTGGTGACGGTCAGATCGGCAGTCGTGTAGATGATCCAGGTTCCGGTCGCGGAGACAGCCTTTTCAAAACCGGCTGCGTCCTTGGCATAGGATGCGCCCGCCGCGGCGTCGACCGTGGTCGTCGCTGAAGGAGCAGCTGTGGTCGCGACCGTGGTGGCCGCGGGGGTGACTGTCGAGCAGCCCGCAAAGACCGTCGCGGATACGATCATCAGCAGGGCAAGCAGCAGAGCTTTCGTTTTCATACGCAATTTCCTCCAATTAAAGTGTAAGTCTTGTTGTGCGTTCGAATTCTATCACATCGAACGTCGACAAAGTGGAACGCTCGTTACATCCCTATCGGGCGCCTTTGTCAAATGGAATACCGGAGGCGCGCGGCGCCTGCGACCGTTTGGAAGTGAACGCAAGGATGGCCAGCGTCGCGACAAACGGCACCATCTTGTAGACATTGGTCGCGATCGGCAGATCCTTGAGGATCGGAATCCCCGAATAGGCCGCGGCGACCGTCTTGAGAAAACCGAACAGCAGCGAGGCGGCCAGGATGCGCTGCGGCCGCCATTGGCCGAAGATCAGGACCGCCAGGGCGAGAAAGCCGTACCCCGCGACGGTCGCGTTGAAGTTGGTCGAGGTGGGCACGACGAACACAAGCCCGCCAAGGCCCGCCAGCGCGCCGGAAATCATGACGCCGGCATACCGGATCCGGAACACGTTGATGCCGACCGCGTCGGCCGCCTGGGGATGCTCGCCGCAGGAGCGCAGCCGAAGCCCGAACCGGGTCTTGTACAGGACGACGACCGAGACCGCCAGGATCGCGAAGCCGATGTACGTCGTAATATAGGCGTCCTTGAAGAAAATGTCGCCCAGGATGGGGATGTCTCCCAGCAGCGGAACCTTCTTGATCCGGAACGTGTTGGTGAACTGCACCTGCTGTACGCCCTGGGCCTGGATCATCCGGGCGGTGAAGACCGCGAAGGCCGGCGCGAACATGTTGAGCGCCGTACCGGAGATGACCTGGTCGGCTTTCATGTTCACGGAGGCATAGGCATGCAGCAGCGAGTACAGGATGCCGGCGACCATGGAGACCAGGATGGCCAGGATCAGCAGGAGCTGGCCGGACAGGGTGTCCTCCAGGACGCTGATGAACAGGATGCCGGAGAAGGCGCCCATGATCATGATGCCCTCGAGGCCGATGTTCACGACGCCGCTCCGTTCGGAGAACATGCCGCCCAGCGCCACGATCAGCAGCGGGATCGAAAAAATGAGCGTCTGCGACAACAGGAAAACCAGTTCGTTCATATGCCGCTCCCCTTTCCCGTTCCGCCCGATGGATTGTTCTTGCGGGACACCAGACGCTCGACCACATTCTTGACGATGAGGGCGAACGCGCTGAAGTAGATGATGACCGATGTGATGATGCCGATGATTTCAGGCTTGTAGTCATAGACCTGCACATAGAACC
Source organism: uncultured Oscillospiraceae bacterium (assembly GCA_964572095.1). Classification (GTDB taxonomy): domain Bacteria; phylum Bacillota; class Clostridia; order Saccharofermentanales; family UBA5734; genus JAAYKS01. The sequence goes on along the minus strand of CAZNGQ010000064.1, from coordinate 9,679 downwards.
CGCCGAGGGTCAGGTGGGAGATGAACAGTCCCGACAGGAGAATGCCGAGCGGATGGGACATGCCGAGCAGGGCGACCGGGATGCCGGTGAACCCCTGTTCGGCCAGCACGTCGACAACCTCGATGCACTTGCCGGTCGCGGACAGGTACAGGAGCGCGCCGCCCAGTCCGGACAAGGCCCCGGAAATCGTCATGGACAGCACCACGCTCCGCTTGGCGTTGATTCCAGCATAGAGCGCCGCGTCCCTGCTGAATCCGCAGGCCTTGAGCTCGTAACCGAAAACCGTCTTGTTGAGCAGGATGTGGATCAGGATGGCCGCCGCGATCGCGATGAGGATGCCGGCGTTGACGCTGGAACCGGGGAAGATCCGGTCGAGCCCCCAGCGGGGCAGGACCGCGATCGGGTTCTGGGACTGGTTCTTCAGGCTGTTGTATACCGTCTTGACCACCAACAGGTTGACCAGGTACATGCCGATGTAGTTCATCATGATCGTCGCGATGACTTCGTTGACGTTCAGGAAGGCCTTGAGCAGGCCGGGCAGGAACGCCCAGAGCGCGCCGCCCAGGATCCCCGCGATCACCGCCAGCGGCCAGTGGACCGCGGAGGGCAGGAACGTGAACTTGACGCTGACGAACACCGCGCAGTAAGCGCCGACGATCAGCTGACCCGCCGTGCCGATGTTGAACAGCCCGGTCTTGAAGGCGAATCCGACGGACAAACCGGTCAGGATGATCGGCATCGCTCCGTACAGCATGTCGCCGATGCTTCGCATGCCGTTGTTGAACCCCCCTGTGAGGATGACCATGAACCCCGACAGCGCCTGCGGCGGATTGCTGACGACCAGGATGACCAGACCGACCAGCAGGCCGGCGAGGATCGCGAAAATCGAGGAAAGGAACTTGACCGATGCGCCGGACAGGTGCAGGGCGCGGCCGGCCTTGGGAGGAGGATTCGGGTTTTTCACGGGTTTCATGTTGCGGCCACCTCCCCTTCCAGACGATGTGCGGCGCCGGACATGTACAGGCCCAGATCCTGCATGGTGGTCTCTCCCGGCAGGACGTCCGCGACGATCCGGCCGTCGTGGAGGACCAGGATTCGGTCGCTCAGGTTCATGACTTCCTCCAGTTCGAGGGATACCAGCAGGACGGCCTTGCCCGCGTCGCGCTGACGGATGAGGTGGTTGGAGATCGTTTCGATCGCGCCGACGTCCAGGCCGCGCGTCGGCTGGACGGCGAGCATCAGGTCGGGATTCCGGTCGATCTCCCGCGCGAGGATCGCCTTCTGCTGGTTGCCGCCCGACATGCTGCGGGCGGGCGTCGCGCCGCCCTGGCCGCTGCGGATGTCGTAGGCTTCGATCAGCCGGTCGCCATATTCGCCGATCGCCTTGAACCGCAGGAAACCGCGGTTCTGGAACCGGGGCGTGAAATAGGTTTGAAGCACCAGGTTTTCGGCGAGGGAGTAGTCGAGGACCAGCCCGTGACGCTGCCGGTCCTCGGGGATGTGGGCCAGTCCGCCAAGGCTGTGGGCCCGGACCGATTCATGGGTCACATCCCGCCCGAGCAGGCGGACCGTCCCGCCGTCGGCGGGCACCATTCCGCACAGGGCGTAGACCAGCTCGCTCTGCCCGTTGCCGTCGATGCCCGCGACGCAGACGATCTCGCCGCGCCGGACATCGAACGAAACATGGTCCACGCGGTTCTTCCCGGTCTGGCGGGACCGCACCACGAGATCCCGGACCTCCAGGACCGTGTCCCCCGGCTTGCATTCGCTCTTGTCGAACTCCAGCATGACCTTTCGTCCGACCATCCATTCGGACAACTGCTCCCGGGTCGACGCGGCGACGTCGACCGTACAGACCCACCGGCCCTTACGCAGGACGGTGCAGCGGTTCGCAACGGCCTTGATCTCGTTCAGTTTATGCGTGATGAACACGATCGTCTTGCCCTCGGCGGCCAGACCCCTCATGATCTCCATGAGTTCGCCGATCTCCTGGGGAGTCAGTACGGCGGTGGGTTCGTCAAAGATCAGGACCTCGTTGTCCCGGTAGAGCATCTTGAGGATCTCGACACGCTGCTGCATGCCGACCGTGATGTCGGAGACCAGCGCGTCCGGATCGACGCGCAGCCCGTATTTTTCGGAAAGCTCGACCACCTTGCGGCGGGCTTCCTCCATCCGGAGGAATCCGCGCCGGACCGTTTCGCTGCCGAGCGTGATGTTCTCGAGGACTGTGAAATTGTGGACCAGCTTGAAATGCTGGTGCACCATGCCGATTCCCAGCGCGCTGGCGTCGTTGGGATTGTGGATGCGCACCTCGCGGCCGTCCTTGCGGATCGATCCGCGATCCGGCTGGTACATCCCGAACAGGACGCTCATGAGTGTGGATTTTCCCGCCCCGTTCTCGCCCAGCAGCGCGTGGATCTCGCCCGGGATCAGCTGGAGGCTGACATCGTCGTTGGCGATGACCCCCGGGAAAGCTTTGGTGATGTGGAGCATCTCGACGATGTATTCCATGATGGTTCTCCCATTCGGAGTGAAAAGACAAGGGCGGGAAGGCGACATGCGCCTCCCCGCCCTGGCCGTACGTCGACGGGGATGGGGGATTACTTGACCTCGGTCACCTTGACGATGGAGGTCCTGAGGTCGGTCAGTGCGACCGCTTTGTCACCGACCTTGTCCTTCATGATGTTGTCCACGATCTTGTCGGTGTTGGCGACGAGCTTGTCGAAGATCATGTCATAATCCGCCTTGGCGAAGGACTTGAAGCGGGTGAAGTCGTCGGGCAGGCCGACGCCGTCCACCTTGACGTCCAGGGTGACGCTGGTGCCGCCCTTGAACGATCCGGCGTAGTAGTCCTCCAGCGCCATGTAGACCGAGACGCCGAGGCCTTTCATCGCGGAAGTGATGACCGTGGTGGACTCGGCGCTCTGGTTGACGTCGACGCCGATGACTTTTTTACCGGTTGCCTCGGCTGCGGCCATCGCGGAGTTGCCGATGGATCCGCCGCAGGCAAAGATGACTTCGGTTCCGCCGTTGTACCAGGACGCGCATGTGGTCTGGATCTCGGGGGTGGCATTGAAGCCGCCTACATAGGTGTACTTGAGGTCGAGCTCTCCGGCTTTCAGCTTGAGTTCCTGGCCGGCATATTCGGCGCCCTGGACAAATCCGTAACCGAAGCGGATGACCGCGGGAACGGCCATGCCGCCCAGGAATCCGAGCTTGCGATATCCGTCCTTGACCGCGGCATACCCGGCGAGGAAGCCGGACTGCTCTTCGGCGTAGAAGATGGAGTAGACGTTGGGCTGGAGCTTGAAGGTGGTGTAGGTGCCGTCCTGCGGATAGCCGTCCAGCAGCACGAACTTGATGTCGGGGTACTTGTCCTGCGCGATGAAGATCGCGGGTTCGAACAGGTAACCGGGCGTCACGATGATCTTGGCGCCTCCGGTGACCGCCAGGTCGATGGCCGCCACATAGGCTTCCGTAGACTTCTCGGTCGGCTTGTAGTACTTGTGGGTGATCTTCTTCTCGGTCGCGTACTTGACGAGGCCTTCCCAGGCGCCCTGGTTGAAGGATTTGTCGTCGATCGTGCCGATGTCGGTGATCAGCGCGATCTCAAACTTGCCGGCGGTGGAGGCACAGGAGACGAGGGCAGGGATCAACAGGAGCGTAACCAGAAGCAGGGCGAGCACCTTTCTCAATTTCATGAAAACTCCTCCATAGACTTCGAATCATTTTGTCCAAGTTCACAACAATTATACCGCTCCAAAAATCGTCCGCAACACGCCTTTTATGCAGGGAACAAAAAAACATCGGCGTGTTTTCACGGGATAATATTATGCAGACCCTGTCCGATTGCATAAAGTGTGCGCTTATGCAATTTCCAGCGCCAGCCGCATCATGTTGGTATAGCTGTTCTGCCGCTCCTCGGCGGAACTTGCCTCACCGGTAAAGGGGCAGTCCGAGATCGTCAGGATGGCCAGCGCCTCCCGGCCTGCGCGCGCGGCGTTCATGTACAGCGCGGCGGCTTCCATCTCGACGGCGAGCACGCCCATCCTGCGCCACTCGCCCAGGCTGTTCGCGTCGTCATAGAACGTGTCGGACGAGAAAACGCTGCCGACATGGGGCGTCAGGTCCAGACTCCTCGCCGTGGCGACCGCCTGCTCGAGCAGCCGGAAGGACGCGGTCGGCGCATACGCGCCCGGCAGCCGGAACTGGGCGGCGTAATTCGAGTTGGTACAGGCGGACATGCCAAGGACCAGGTCCCCGATCCGCAGCCCGTCGGCGATCGCGCCGGCCGTGCCCACGCGCAGGATCCGCTCGACGCCGTAGAAACGGAACAGTTCATGGGAGTAGATCCCGATCGACGGAATCCCCATGCCGCTGGCCATGACCGACACCCGCTTGCCGCGGTACCGGCCGGTGTATCCGTTGACTCCCCGAACCGCGTTGACCAGCCGCGGCTCCTCGAGGAAGTTCTCCGCGATGAACTTGGACCGCAGCGGATCGCCCGGCATCAGCACGGTGTCCGCAAAGTCGCCTTTGGCTGCGGTGATGTGTGGAGTGGGAACGTCGCTCATGGTACCAGTCCTCCCTCTTCGTCGTCCGGTTCCCCGCACGGCCCCTCCGGGCGACGCAGGATACCCTGGGCCCAGTGCTTCCGGCACAGGGCGGTGTAGGTGTCGTTGTCCCCCAGCACGATCTGTTCTCCCTGGCGGATCACGTTGCCGCTGGCGTCGAACCGCGTGTTGAATGTCGCCTTGTGTCCGCACCAGCAGATGGTCTTGACCTCCTCGATGGTGTCCGCCCAGGCGAGCAGGAAGCGGCTGCCCTCGAACAGTTCCCCGCGGAAGTCCGCGCGAAGGCCGTAGCAGACGACCGGTATGCCCAGGTCGTCGACGACATGCACCAGGTACTCCACCTCGGGCCGCTTGAGGAACTGCGCCTCGTCCACGATCAGGCACCGGCAGCCCGCCAGCATGGCGTCGTCGATCTCGTGGAACAGCACGCAGGGGCTCGCAAGCCCCATCCGCGAGCGCATCATCCGCTCGCCGTAACGCCGGTCCAGGGCCGGCTTGGCCAGCAGCGCGCGCTGTCCCCGTTCTTCGTAGTTGTACTGGACCATGATCGCGTTGGCGGTCTTGCTCGACCCCATCGCGCCGTAACGGAAATACAGCTTGGCCATGTCGTTCTCCTGATCAATATAGTGGTGTCACATCCATGATAGGCGAAGTCCCGCCGCAGCGCCACAGTCGCGATGCAAGGCGGGACCACCGTTTTTTGCAGATCCGTTTCGACTCTGCCAGATCTCAGAATCGGACCAGGGTGTCGATGTCGACCGGCAGGCCGGTCGCGATGGACTTGTTCGCGGCGATGCCCGTCAGGATCGACATCGCCCCGTCGACGTGCGACGCCGCCCGGTGGAAGCGGTCCTCGACCGGCACGCCGAAGATGTCGTTCAGCAGCACCGGGTCGCCGCCGCCGTGTCCGCCCTCGCCTTCGTCGATGTCGACCTCGTAGGGATCGCCGAACATCGGGAACACCGTGATGCTCCGCTTCTCGACCGCGCCTTCCATGGCGGGGTTTCCTCCCGCGTTGACGTAGGTCTTCTCCACGATCGCGACCTGGAGCCGGCCCTTGCTGCCGTTGAAGCTGACGCGGTAGCCCTCCCAGGGCAGGTAGGCGTTGAGCGAGTAGGTCATGATCGCGTTGTTGCGGTACCGGACCATGACGCCCATCGTATCCTCGATGTTGATGCCGTCGCCGAACACGCTCTGGTCGCGGATGTAGCCGTCGTCTTTTTCCGCGTCGAGGTACAGGCCCTTGAGCTGCGGATTGCTTTCCATGTCGAGCGCGAACGGATCGACGCCGATCTGGCCGCTGCCGTGCGCCCTCGTATAGAACCGGGTCACGCCGCGCTTTTCCGCGTTCTCCTTGCCGTAGAAATTGAGGTCCCCCATCGCGAACACGGTCCGGGGGCTGGATCCCAGCCAGAAATTGACAAGGTCGAAATGGTGGGTGGCCTTGTGCACCAGCAGTCCGCCGCTGTTGCGCTTGTCCCGGTGCCAGCGGCGGAAGTAGTCCGCGCCGTGCTCGGTGTTGAGCAGCCACTCGAAGTGTACCGAGAAGACGTCGCCGATCGCGCCGTCCATCAGCACCTCGCGCACCTTGGTGTTGTGCGGCGCGTACCGGTAGTTGAACGTCACGCGCAGCTTGCGCCCGGTGCGCCGGATCGCGTCCAGGATCTCCTGCGCCTTGGCCGCGTCCACGGTCATGGGTTTTTCGGAAATGACGTCGCAACCGAGCTCCATGGCCCGGATGATGTACCGGTGGTGGGTACGGTCGATGGACGTCACGATGACGTAGTCCGGCCGGTGCTCCAGGATCATCTCGTCGAACCGGTCGGGGGTGTAGGTCGGCAGCGGGGCGAGTCCGTACTGTCCGGACAGGATGCTGTTGGCATAGTCCATGCGGGTCTGGTTCAGGTCGCAGAACGCCAGCAGTTCCGACGTCTCGCCAAACCGCCCGGCGATCGCCTCGTAGAAAAAGCGGGCGCGGCCGCCGACGCCGACCTGTACATACTTCTTGCGTATTTCCATAAGCTCAACCTCCGTATCGATGAATCCCTTCCATTCTACCGTTTTCTGCCGCCGCGCATGTACCGCGCAACCGACGTGCCGGAACAAAAAGAAGACATCCGGCCGGAGTTTCCTCCAACCGGATGCCTGTATCAGTTATTCGAAACCCGACCGGTCATCCCGGCCTTCTGTCGCCTAGAACAAGTTCCGTGCGGAGCAGACGGGAGAATCGCAGCTTATCATGGTGGTGACCAGCGCCGAGTACTTCTCGGGCTTTGCCTCTACCACGACACCCGTATCCAGCACGATGTCGCAGCTCCTGAGATCCACGTCGCAAATGCGTCCGCCCTCATGGCTGATCGTCTTTGCATTCTTCATTCCATTGGTTTTCTCACGTTTGAACTTCATATCGAGAACCTCCTTGCCGCTTCGAGTCGTGCGGAGATGTGTGTCTGTTCGTGGAAGACTTCCTGTTCCTGTCGAGCCATTCCGTCTTCCTGAGACAATACTATACCCCGGGCGGCAGTGGACTCGTACCAGATGTTACGTATCGGAAAATGATCCGGTGCCGGATCCAGACCCGCCGGCCCCATTCGATTCTTTCTTCCTGCGTTTCTCCTCGTACAGCCGCCCGTCGGCTTCGCCCATCAGATCGCTGAGGGTCCGGGGGTCCGATGGGTCATAGCGGGCAAAGCCCATCGAAGCCGAAAGGAGGTAGGGCTTGCCCGCCGTGCTGTTGATCTCTGCCAGCGCGGCTGCGACGCGCTGTCGGACCGTCTCCTCAAAAGATTCGCCGGCGTTCCGCGCAAAGACGATGAATTCGTCTCCACCCAGCCTGGCGATGACGTCGTCCGAGCGGAAGACGCCGCAAAGCATGTCTCCGAGCGCGCGGATCGCCGCGTCTCCTTCGTTGTGCCCGTACGAATCGTTGATCCCCTTCATGCCGTCGATATCCGCAAAGACGACCAGGTACTCCCGGAGCAGATCGCCCAGCGCGTCGAACTCCCGCTGGACCGCCGAGAAAAACCCCCTGCGGTTGAGCAGGCCTGTCAGCTCGTCGCGGACCGACAGGATGTTGAGAGTCCGGTTGAACTCTTGCAGTTCCCCGACCGCCCGGGCCAGGCGCTCCTCGATTTCACCCTGATGCATCAACAGGTGGATGATCTTGAGCATGTTCCCGATCTGGCCGCGGACGGCGTCGAAATTCTTCGTGTCGATGCCCATCGGCTCGATGATCACATATCCCATTTGCTCGTCACGGAAAAACAACGGCTTGAAAATCCGGGTCACGCGCTCATCGCCCCACTGGTCCGCGGGCAGCAGGTCGGCGGTGTCGAACGGGACCGGCGAGCCGAAACGCTCCGTCCTGCCGTTCTTGTTCGCATAGATCAGCTGCGCGGTGCTGGGGAATTCCGGCTGGAAGTCGTTGACGACCGGCTTGGGGTACAGGACGATGAAACAGCTGCGGATCCCGCAGAACACCAGCAGCTTGTCGATCTCGTCGTACAGCTCGTCCAGCGAGAACGTCATCATGGTCTGGTGAACGCGGTAGTTCGGCGTGGTCAGGAGCTGCAGCTGGTTGGAGGCGGACCGGCGTCCGGGCGCTTCGCATCCGCAGGAGTTCCGGATCACAAGCTCGGTCGGGAGGCGTTCCAGCTCCTGCGCCGGGTGACTCGCCGGTCCGCAGATCCGGGCGAACGCTTTTTCCGCCATCAGCGCATACGGCTGGGCGACCGTCGTGATCGCCGGGTCGTTCAGCTGGGCGACGATCGTATTGTCATATCCCGTGATCGGGACGTCGGGGATCTCGCGTCCGGCATCCCGCTGCTCGTTGATGTAGCGGTAGGCGCCGGTCGCCGTTTCGTCGTTGGCACAGACAATCGCATCAAAGACGACACCCTTCCGCTCGAAGTGCCGGTATCCGTTGTAACCCTCGGTCGAAGAAAAGTCTCCGGGCGCCACCAGATCGGCGTCGAATGGTATCCCGTGACGCGACAAAGCGTCACAGTAGACGTCGAACCGCTCGTTTGCCTCGATGTTGTTCTCAGGACCCTTGATGAACGCAAGCCGCCGGAATCCGTGGCCGACGATCAGGTGCTCCATCAGCGCCCGCAACCCGTACCGATTGTCCGAGACCAGGCTGTAGGCGCCCGGCAGTTCCAGTCCAAAGGAGACAACGGGCGTCGTGTCGGCAAAGAACGGTTCACAGAAGCGTATGAACTCCTCGTACCGGACATGCCGGCACAACTGGGAACTGCCGAGGATGAAGCCGTCGAACTTCGCCTGGGCCAAAAGCCCGTAGATAAAGCAGTGCTGCCGTACGTCGGCCCTGGGGTCGCCCAGCGCGCGTCCTTCAAACACCAGCAGGTTGCAGTCCGCCTTTTGCGCGGCCAGATAGATCTCGCGCCAGATGATGGCATTGAAATTCCCGTCCAGATGGGCGGCAACAAACGCGACGGATTTTCTTTTATTCATATGGGGGCACCTGTGGTCAGTGTTTGGCGATCTCCGCGTACATCGAGTCCACCAGGTTTTCGATCTGGCCCTCACGGTCGGGATGCGACCAGCAGACCATGCCGGTTCCGCCGACGGAGCCGCCTTTGGCCTTGCACAGCGCGCTCATTTGCGACAGCGCCTTGTTGCCGCCAAGCCAGCGCTGCTTCAGCTGCTTTGTGACAAACAGCGCGACCGGCTTGCCCGCGATGCCCTCCACCTGCGCCAGATAGGATTTCATCGCCATCGCGAGCCCAAACGCCTGGACGGGAGCGGCGAAGACGACAGCGTCGTACCCCGACGGATCCGGCCGGTTGTCGAGGACCGCCGGGGTGCCAGGCTTGGCATCGCCCTGGACCGTCACGCGCTCGATCACCGCCGTGTGTCCGCCCGATGCCAGCTTATCGCGCAGGCGCTCCGCCACCGAGAGGGTGTTGCCGGTCTGGGAGTAGATCAAGATGCCGATATTCATGGGAACCTCCTCGGGATGCTGGTGCATTGGCGGTCTTGCGATGCTGTTCGCCTGCATCTTACCCCAATCGGAATCCAACATCAAGGCAGGGTTGTTTGAAAAGGCGGGTTCCTTGACAATGATCCTATATCGAACTATTTTG
>CAZNGQ010000063.1:0-13155 GCA_964572095.1 uncultured Oscillospiraceae bacterium | reverse complement strand
ACGCAGGAAAACTGGCTGGCGGACGGCAAGCGCGCCATCCGGTACGTCCGCGCCCATGCGGCGGAGTGGAACGTCGATCCGGACAAGATCGCGATGCTGGGCTTTTCCGCCGGCGGCATGCTGACCGGCATGTGCGGCACGCTGTATGACAGCGGCGACCCCGATGCCGCGGACCCGGTGGAGCGCGTCTCCAGCCGGCCGGACACCGCGGTCGTGTGCTACGGTTCGTTCTGCCGCGCCTCCTTCCCCGCAACCGGCTTGAAGTACGACCTCGCGGAACAAAAGGAAGCCGCGCGCTTCGCGCCCGAGAAAAACATCCGGGACGACTGCCCGCCTTTCTTCCTGTTCGAAAACCTGGACGACGATCCGCGCGGCATCCTGCAGATGGGCAAGGAACTGGCGGACCGGGGCGTGCTGATGGAGATCCACCTGTTCCCGACCGGCAAGCACGGGGAGGGCCTGTACGACGGCAACCACCCGTCGGCGCCGCTCGACAGGCACACCGCCCGATGGAGCGAACTCGCGATCGAGTGGCTGGAGATGCTGGGATTCAAGGAATGAGGGTTTGTCTATGAAGGAGATCCTGCGCGCGCTGGCTCTGGAGCTGGGCGCGGATGTCTGCGGGTTCGCCGATATCGGCCGGTTCACGGATGCGCCCGCGGGGTTCGGCCCTGCGGACGTGTTCGCCGGTTGTCGAACCGTCATCGTGCTCGGCGTGGCGCTGCCCCGCGGCGCGCTGGACGTGAATCCGCGTATCGTCTACAACCACGCGAACACGATTGCGCAGCAAGAGGCGGACCGCATCGCATTCCGGCTCTCCGCTGCGGTCGGGGAACGATTCGGCGGTTCCGCCGTCGCCGTTCCGGGAGACACCACATATGAGTATTGGTACCCTGAGCGCAAGGAAGGCCGAGGCATCCTGTCCATGAAGCACGCCGCGGTCCAAGCCGGGATCGGCACGCTGGGGAAAAGCACGCTGCTGCTGAACCGCCGGTTCGGAACGCGGCTCGACCTGGCCGCCGTCCTGACCGAGCTCGACCTGGCGCCGGACCCGCTGGCGGATCCGCTGTGTCTGCCGAACTGCCGGCTGTGCCTGGACAGCTGCCCCGCCCAGGCGCTGGACGGCAAGCGCGCGCTGCAGAAGCCATGCCGGGAGCATACCTACGCGACCAACGTCCGGGGATTCCATATCGTCAACTGCAACACCTGCCGCCGGGTCTGCCCGATGGCGTCCGGGCTGGCCTAGAAACCGGGCCTTTCTTCGCTTTTCCTACATCTTTTTCCACACCCTGTACAAATCCCGGAATTATGCTGAACGTGTCGGAGAGCAGCAGCCGCAAGGCTGCGTGTTTTTCGTGCATTCTGTCCGGTTCGCCACGCAAACGCTTACAGTTTTGCCGCAGGGTTCGGTCGTTTTCGCCAAAACTGCGGCAAGTCCCTGCCGCATACTGGAGGGGAATCCAACCCGAGGAGAAGCAAGCATGTCCACCTATCGGCACGAGCTGAAATACCGGATCAACGCCATGGACGCCGCGCTGCTGATCATGCGCCTGCGCGCGTCGATGTCGCCGGACCCCAATTCCCCCGACGGGGAGTACGAGGTCCGAAGCCTGTACTTCGACGACCCGTACAGCACCGCACTGGCGGAGAAACTCGAGGGCATGAACGAGAGGCGGAAATTCCGTCTGCGCATCTACAACCGGTCGGATGAAACAATCAAACTCGAGCGCAAGGAGCGCATCGACGGCGTAGGCCGCAAGCTGGAAGTCCAGCTGACGCGCGGGCAGGCCGAGCGCCTCCTCGCCGGGGAGACCCGGATCCTGCTGGACCTGGGCGGCCCGCTGGCCACTCTTTTCTACAGCGAGATCATGTCCGGTCTGCTGCGGCCCCGCCGGATTGTGGAGTACGACCGGATGGCGTTCATCCATCCGGCCGGAAACGTGCGTGTCACGTTGGACCGGCGGCTCCGAACCGCTCCGGCGAACGCGGACTTCTTCCAGACGGAGGCCCTGCCGGTCCCCATGGCCTGCGATGTGCTTGAGGTCAAGTACGACGGGTACCTCCCCAGCCATATCGCGCATCTTGTTCTCCTGGACAACCATTACGTCGGACCCAACTCCAAGTACCTCAACGGCTCCATCCATGACGGCCTGGTCTGAAGAACGAATCGCAAAGGAGAAAACCCATGTTTTCAACCATCACAGCGGCCACGATCAACTTTTCCGACATCTTCAAGAGCAAGTTTCTCGAGAACGCCACGACGAACTTCTCCATTCCGGACACCCTGCTCGGACTGGGTCTGTCCTTCCTGATCGGGCTGTTCATTTTCACCATCTACAAGAAAACGTTTACCGGCGTCATGTACGCGCGCAACTTCAACTTGTCGCTCGTCACGCTCTGCATGGTCACAACACTCGTCATCATGGCGGTCACCAGCAACATCGTGCTGTCGCTCGGCATGGTCGGCGCATTGTCGATCGTGCGTTTCCGTACCGCCGTCAAGGATCCGATGGATATCGTCTACCTGTTCTGGGCGATCGCCGCGGGCATTGTGACCGGCGCCGGGATCTATCTGCTGGCGATCATCGGTTCGCTGGTCCTGGGCGTCGTCCTGATCGTCTTCTCGAGCGCCAAACGCGGTGAGGATCCGTATGTGCTGGTGGCTTCCCTGCGCACCGCGGAGGCGGAAGGCAAGCTGATGGATGTGCTGGATGCCAACGTCAAGCGCCAGAAAGTCAAGTGCAAGGCCATCTATCCGGACGGCCGCATCGAGCTCACCGTCGAGGTGCGCGTTGCGGGCCGGACGGACTTCATCGGGCAGATCGCGGCACTGGCCGGGGTCGACACGGTCTCGCTGGTCAGCTACAACGGCGAGCTGGCGGCATGAGACCGCGCGTTCGGGCCCCCATCGCCCTCGCGCTCGGCGCGGTTTTCGTCGCGGGAATCCTTCTGTCGCCCGGGACGTCCGGCCTGTCGTCCGCCGCAGGCCTGGCCTCGCTGTGGAACCCGTCCGGACCGCTGTATGCGGAAGAGCTGCTGACCGGGGACCGGATCCTGGATATCGAGATCGTTCTGCCGCAGGAGAGCCTGGACGCCATGCTGGCTTCGCCGAAAAGCGAAACCTATTACGAAGCGGATGTGACGGTCGACGGCATGACCGTCACCGACGTCGGTGTCCGGACCAAGGGCAACTCCTCGCTGAACCAGGTGGCGAGCTCCGATTCCGACCGGTTCTCCCTCAAGGTGGATTTCAACCGGTACGTGCAGGGCCAGGACCTGCTCGGCCTGACCATGCTGAACCTCAACAACGGCGTCGCGGATCCTTCTTACCTGCGCGAGTACCTGTCCTATGAAATCCTGGAGGCGGCCGGCGTGCCGGTGCCTGCCTGTTCCCATGTCAACGTGACCATCAACGGTGAATTCTGGGGCTTCTACCTCGCGGTCGAGGGGATCGCGGCGCCCTTCCTTGAGCGGACCTTCGGCACCTCGGAAGGTGCGCTGTACAAGCCGGAGGGCAAAGGGGCGGATCTTGCGTACACGTCGGACGATCCCGCCGCCTATACCGGCATGGGGCTCGAGTCCGATCCGCAATACGAAGACTACGGCGACCGGATGGTCGCTATGCTTAAAGCGCTGAAGGACAGGAAGAATCTGGAGGACGTGCTGGACGTCGACGAGGTCCTGCGCTACCTGGCCGCGTCGACCGTACTGGTCAGCCTCGACGGCTATCAGGGTACAATGCTCCACAACTACTACCTGTATGAGCTGGACGGCCGGTTTTCCATCATTCCGTGGGACTACAACATGTCGTTCGCGGGGTTTTCCGCGACGATCTCCGCCGACGGCGGCTACCTGTACATCGACACCCCGGTCGCAGGCGCCACGATGGCGGAACGGCCGCTGGTGCAAGCGTTGTTGTCCAACGAAACGTATCTTGAAACCTATCGCGGCTACCTGCGCGAGCTGACCGAAGGCGTATTTTCGGAACAGGCGATGAGCGGGCGGATCGCCGAGTTGACCGCCATGATCGGTGATTCGGTCAAGGCGGATTCTACCGCGTTTTTCACGTATGAACAGTTCCTCGCCGCAGTCGACCTGGATGCCCAGCCGGACGATACAGCTGCCGCGGTTCCGAACGGTGGAGCTGCGCTGCCGGACGGTGCCGTTGCGTTACCGGGCGGCGGTCAACTACCGAACGGCGGTCAGCTGCCGAACGGCGGTCAGCTGCCGAACGGCGGTCAGCTGCCGGACGGAGTTCAACTGCCGAATGGTGGTCAACGCCCCGGCGGCATGGGCGGTGCCGTTCGGGTACCGAACGGGGGGCTGATGGGCGGGAACGCGATCCCGCTGATGGCCTTTGTCCGGCGCTGGAATACGAGCATCACCGCGCAGCTGAACGGAGAGAGCCCGTCCACTGGCACGGTGGGCGGCGGAATGGGGAACTGGAAGGGGGGCGATATCGGTGGCAACATCCGACCCGGCGGTGTTGTGCCGCCAGGCGATGTCCGGCAGCCGATCGGCGGGCCCGCCGGGGTCCCCGGCGGCGAACCGGCTCCCGGCGAGAACCCGGATGCCATACACCAGACCTCCACCTCCGCGCGTGCCCCCCTCACCCCTGCGGAAGGAACCATTCTGGCGATCGCGGCACTGGCCATGGCCGTCGGGATCCTGACACTTCGCAGGCGCAAAGGACTGCACGCAATCTGACCACCCGATTCCGCGACTTGAACCGGGAAAGACGCTTTCGAGAGGAGAAACCCATGACACGACGAATCTACGCCGCCGATGACGAGCGGAACATCCGAAACCTCGTGAAAACGTTCCTTGAGCGCGAGGGATACGAGGTGGAAGTCTTTGCCGACGGAAACGAGCTGTTGGCCGCCTTCAACGCCCGCGAACCCGACATGGTCATCCTGGACATCATGATGCCCGGACCGGATGGGTTCGAGGTCTGCACCAAAATCCGGGAGACGAGCACGGTCCCCATCATCATGTTGACCGCGCGCGACACCGACGCCTCGCTCGTCACCGGCATCACGGTCGGCAGCGACGAGTATTTCACCAAGCCGTTCAGCCCGCTGTCGCTCGTCATGCGCGTCAAGGCGATCTTCCGCCGCATGGACCTGTACGAAAACGGCAGCCGCCCGCACGACGTGCTGGAATACGCGGATGTCCGGCTGGATCCGACCAGCATGAAAGTGACCGCGCGCGACGAGGAACTCGACCTGTCGCCCAACGAGTTCTCCCTGCTGGCCTACCTGATGAAGAACCCCCAGCGCGCCGTTCCCCGCGAAGAGCTGCTGGACCGGATCTGGGGATACGAGACCGCGATCGAGACGCGTGTCGCCGACGACACGGTCAAACGGCTGAGACGCAAGGTCTCCGCCACCCGCCTGGTCGTCGAGACGGTCTGGGGCTACGGGTTCCGGCTCCGCGCGAGGTTGTGACGTGATCCTATTCTTCGGCAAAAAAGGCACAGCGAAGCGGGGGCTCCGGCGAAAAGGCCGAATCGGCGTCCGCCTGCTGTTCTACTTCTCCGCCACGATGGCCGTCGTGTTCACCGTGCTCTTCTTCCTGTTCAATCTGGCGATCGACAACTACATCCGCCACCAGTCGACCGACAAGCTGGCCGCGATCATGGCCGGCCTCGACCGCGATCCGGCGGGATCCGCGGTTCCGTCATTCCGGCCGGACAACGACGCGCCTGCCGGCACGATCGGCGCGAATCCGCTCGTCCCCGGACTGACCGACCGCGCGACGATGGACCTGCTCCGGAGAGGCAGCAGCAACCGGGATGTCGAAGCGCTGATCGCGCACAAAGACTTCGCGCTCGTGTTCCCCAACGAAGACAACGACCTGCTGATGGATGTCGCCTCAATGAAAGCGATGCTCGCCGCCATGCAGCGCGAGTCCGCGGGGTTCACGGACGGGATCGTCACGCGCGTCCAGACCGGGGACGGCGTGTATTACGTCGACGTAAAGACCCTGACCGCGCCTGCATCCAGTGCCCCGGCGGCGAAGCTCGTGCTCTTTATTCATACAGACCGGTACCAGGAGCTGATCCGAAGCATCGACACGGTCCTGCTGTTCATCGTCCTGCTCGCCTTCGGCGGTTCCGTCGTGGCCTCGCTGATGCTGGCCCGCGGCTTTTCCCGACCGCTGCGCCAGCTGACCGATTTTGCCCGGGCGCTTGGGCAGGGGGACTTCGACCGCAGGCCGTTCGATTTCCGCGACCGTGAAATCGCCGAGCTGGGCGACCACATGAACCAGACCGCCGAACGACTTGGCGCGTATGACAAAGAACAGAAGACGTTCTTCCAGAACGTCTCCCACGAGCTTCGGACACCGCTGATGTCCATCCAGGGATATGCCGAGGGCATCCGTTACGGGGTGTTTCCGGACAACGCCGAAGCCGCGGACATCATCGTCGACGAGAGCCGGCGGCTGACCGGGATGGTGGAGGACCTGCTGTACCTGTCGCGCATGGACGCCGCACCGGCCCTGGACGACGCGTTTCCCGCGGACTTGCGGGAAGTCCTGGAAGACACCGCGGAGCGGCTGGCGGGGCTGGCGCTCCAGCTGGGCAAGACCATCCGCCTGGATCTGCCCGGCCAGCCGGTCGTCACACGCTGCGACACCGGCGCCATCGGCCGCGCGGTCGGAAACCTGCTGTCCAACGGGCTCCGGTACGCCTCGAAGACCGTCACGTTATCTTGCCGTGCAACCGGCGAGACCGCGGTGCTCGAGGTCGCCGACGACGGCGGGGGCATCACGGGCGAAGACCTCCCCCACTTGTTTGAACGTTTCTACAAGGGAAAGTCCGGACATCACGGCATCGGCCTCGCGATCGTGAAAAGCGTCGCGGAGCAGCACGGGGGTACTGTCCAGGCACGGAACCGCCCGGAAGGCGGCGCTGCATTCACATTGGAACTTCCGGTTCGCTCCTGATGGTTTCGATCCCGGTCCCGTCACCGGAAGTCCGGACGACCGACTTGTTTTTCCATTTACCCCTCAGGTAGTACCAGACGATATGGACCGCGCCCAGCATCCAGGCGGCCAGCAGCGAGTAGTAGATGCCGTCCGGCGTCCCGGTCATGCGTGTGACCGCAAATGCGATCGGCAGCCGGACGAGGATCATCGTGATCAGTGAATTGTACATCGGCACCGCGGTGTCGCCCGCCCCCCGCATGACCCCGGACAGGATCTGGTTGACCGTCACGCCCAGATAGCCGCAGGCCACGATGTACAGCATCCGCATGCCGGCCACGATGACCGCCTGGTCATCCGTGAACAGGTGCATCAGCGCCTTGCCGAACACCAGGATCAGGACCGTCAGCCCGGCGGAAACCCCCAGCCCCAGTTTCAGGCCATCCTTGACGCCCGCGAGGACGCGGTCCATGCGGCGCGCGCCGACATTCTGGCCGGAGTAGGTGGTCATCGCCATGCCGAACGTGAAGTTGGGCATCATGGCGAACATGTCGACGCGCATGACGATGTTGGTGCCGGCCATGACCACGTAGCCGAACCCGTTGATGAGACCCTGCACCAGCAGGTTGGCGACCGAGAACGTCGCCTGCTGGATGCCGGCGGGCAGGCCCAGCCGGATCATCCGCGCCGCGATCATGCGGTCGGGCTTCAAGTCCTTGAGCCGGATATGCAGCACACCGCCCATCTGGCGGAGACGGACGAAGCCGAAAGTCGCGCTCACGGCTTGGGAGATGATCGTGGCCCACGCAACGCCGGCGACCCCCATGTCAAACTGGACGACAAACAGGAGGTCAAGCACGATGTTGAGCAGGGTGGCGATGATCAGGAACACGAGCGGGGTGATCGAGTCCCCGAGGCCGCGCAGGATCCCGGCCAGAATGTTGTAGAAAAGGCTGGCGATGTGGCCGAGGAAGATGATCCGCAGGTAGGTCTCGGCCATCGGGAACACATCGGCCGGCGTGTTGAGCCAGGTCAGCAGTGTGGGCACGAAAAAATAGCCCGCGACGGAGATGACCACCCCGACGATGACCGTCAGGCTGATGGCGGTATGCACGGTCTTGGACAGCGACTCGTTATCCTTGGCGCCGAAGTACTGCGACACCATGATGCCGGTCCCCGTCGACACGCCCATGAACAGCGCGAGCATCAGCATCATGGCTGGAAAGCTCGTCCCGACGGCGGCAAGAGCCTGCGGGCCGACATACCTGCCGACGACAATGGAGTCCACGGTATTGTACAGTTGCTGGAACATATTACCCAGCAGCAGGGGCAGTGAAAAGGCAAGCAGGACCTTCCACGGCTTGCCCCGGGTCATGTCCCGGGCGCCGAAGATCCTGGATCGGGTTTGTGCGTCCATGAGCGGCTCCTTACGTTTTTTACAGTGAAGAAAGTATAGCACTTTACCCATTTCAATGATACTTCGTTACAGACCGGTTCCACGGCGTCGGATAAAATGGCGTGTATAAGAGACAACCATGTCGTTATAGGAGGACACAGGATGAACAAGCGATTTCGACTGACTCTCATCGGCACGGCGGCCTGCCTTTTGATCGGTCTCGTAGGCTGCTCGGCAGATAACGGTACGACGGCGACGACAGCCGCGACGGTCAAAACGGGCGGAACGTCCTCGGCATCCGCCTCCAGGACCGTCTGGGAAACGATCGGCGCAGCCGACGCGAAAGCCCGGATGGACGCATCGTCCGGCCACCTGCTGGTCGATGTGCGGACACCGGACGAATTCGTGTCCGGACACATTCCGGACGCGGTCAACATCGAATACGAAACGATCGTCAGCGGCATGGCCGCCCGCGGAACGCCAAAGGATCAGGAGATCTTTGTCTACTGCCGTACGGGCCGGCGCAGTGCCATCGCAGCGGAGGCCCTGGCGAAAGCCGGCTATACGCGGGTCGTGGATTTCGGCGGGATCGAAGACTGGTCGTATGACACGGTCAAGGGCGCGGCGTAACCAATGCGCTACAATAGGTGGTAGAGAGGCCGCCGTCTGCATCGGGCAGACAGGAGCCGCCAACGGGGAGGCCACCCATGCGCATTGCTTTTTTTGACACAAAGCCCTACGACCATCTCTTTTTCGACGACGAACTGAAAGCTGCCGGATTCGAAGCCACCTGGTTCGAGCACAAGCTCACGCCGGACTCCGCGGGACTGGCGGCCCGTCACGATGCCGTCTGCGTCTTCGTCAACGACCAGGTGGACGCGACCGCGCTGCAGGCGCTGGACAAGCTCGGCGTACGCCTCGTCGCACTGCGGTGTGCAGGCTATAACAACGTCGACTTCAAGTCGGCATTCCAGCACATCCATGTCGTCCGGGTGCCCGGGTATTCGCCGGCGGCCGTCGCCGAACACGCGGCCGCGCTTCTGCTGACCCTCAACCGGAAGACCCACCGCGCGTTCGCCCGTACGAGGGACTTCAATTTTTCCATCAACGGCCTGATGGGTTTCGACCTTTCCGGCAAGACCGCGGGCATCGTCGGCACCGGGCGCATCGGCCAGATCCTCATCCGCATCCTCCGGGGATTCGGCATGGACATCCTGGCGTACGACCCGTTTCCGCTGGCCGGCTCGGACATCGAGTATGTGCCGCTCGACCGGCTTTTCCAGGCATCCGACGTCATCTCCCTCCACTGCCCGCTCACCACGGAGAACTTCCATTTCATCAATCGGGAAGCGGTCGCGGCCATGAAGCCCGGCGTCCTGCTCATCAATACGTCACGCGGCGGCCTGATCGACACGGACGCCCTGCTGGAGGGTCTCCGGAGCCGGCACATCGGCGGCGCCGGGCTGGACGTGTACGAGGAGGAGGCGGAGTTCTTTTTCGAGGACAAGTCGAACGACATCCTCACGGACGAGCGGCTCGCGCTGCTGCTCGGCTACCCCAACGTGCTCGTCACGTCGCACCAGGGCTTCTTCACCCGGGAGGCCATGCAGGCGATCGCAAAAACCACGGTCGGAAACATCCAGGCTTTCGAGCGAGGGGATTTCCTGGAGAACGAGATTTGCTACCAGTGCATGACCGGCGGTTGCGACCGTCTGAAAACCCGCAAAAACTGCTTCTGATCCTGCAAGAGCATGTACAACAAAGAAAGTAAGGGGATTGGCAGGATGAAATACGAGATTGGCACGAAAAAACCCGATAACCTAAAAGAATACTGGCCGGGACAATACGATTTTTTCTCGCATTTCGAGTATATTTCCGGTATTCCCCATGCGCTGTTTCTTATCACAACAAGAAAAGAAAACGGATTTCCAAACGCCTGCTTCCATAGCTGGAGCGGTTTTTCCGGCGACAGCGGCGGCTTTTTCGCTGTCATGCCGGGACTCATGCAGCATACGCACACCTTCAGGAACATCGTGCGTGACAAGGAATTCTGCATCAACTTCTTGAGTCCAGGCTTCTATGAAGCCTGTCAGAAAACGATCCACGGCAATTCATATGATGTGGATGAGCTTGCCGCCGCAGGTTTTAACCCTGAGCCGGCACAAACCGTCCATGCGCCGCGCATCAAAGAGGCGTTCCTCACCTATGAATGCAGGCTCGATTCCGTTACCGACCTGTCGGGCAAGGGTATATCCGCCATGATTGTCGGCCGCGTGCTGCATGCGGCTATCGATGAGAACCATAGGGACATCGAGGCGGTATGCGGTGACAACGGCTTCATGTTCTACATCCATGCGCCAAAGGACCTGCGTACCGGCGAGGGCGAAAAAGGTGCCATCGCACAGTTGCGGGTGGTCAAGGACGAATAGGAGGCAGGTGATCTGTCATGCCGATCGGCTATGCCTGTGTGACCCGTGGTGTCTATGGAGCGGACCAGCACGCCCTCCGGTTGTCCGCGGTCGCGGACGAGGACCGCTTCCTGGCGGTCGCCCGGGCCAACCTGTCGGCGCTCGGCCGGATCTACGACTACAACCTCTCGCGCGGCATCCGGCTGTTCCGTGTTTCGTCCGGGCTGATCCCGCTGGCCTCCCACCCGGAAAACCCGCACGACTGGGCCGCCCTGCTGGCTCCGGAACTGGCGGCGCTGAAGGAACGGGCGGACGCCGCGGGCATGCGCCTGTCCATGCATCCGGGGCAATATACCGTGCTCGACTCGCACAACCCGGAAACCGTCTCGGCCGCCGCGGCCGAAGTGGAGTATTCCGCCCGCCTGCTCTCGCTGTTGTCGGACGGCGACACCCTGGTCCTGCTGCATCATGGAAACCGGCCGGACCGGATGGAGCAGGGTTTTTCCCTTCTGAGCGCGGCCGCGCGGTCCCGCCTGGCGCTGGAGAACGACGAGGTCCGCTCCTCCCCGGCAGAAACCCTCGCGGCCTGCCGGCAACTGGATGTTCCGATGGTGTACGACGCGCTGCATGCCGAGATCCTGGCGGCAAGGCGCGGCGAGATCCGGCCGGACGCGGCGCCCGAGTCCCTCGCCGGCTGGCATCGCGAGGCGCTGGCAGCAGCCGCGGTCACCTGGGAGAATCGAAAGCGGCCGCAGAAAATCCATTTTTCACTGCAGCGGGACGAACCCGGCGCCCGGCCGGGGGCGCACTCTGAATCCATCCCCCCGCGTGTCCTGGCCGCGCGACTGGCGCTCTGGAGCGTCGATCCCGCCGCCGTCGACGTCATGCTGGAAGTCAAGGACAAGAATCTGTCGGCCGTCGCCTGCACGCAGGCGCTGCTCGGCGCCCGCCGCGCGGAGGTGGAGCGGGAATGGGCCGCCTGGAAATATCTTGTCATGGAACGGTCCCGCGCGACCTATGACCGGATCCGCGCCCACCTGAACGCCGCGGGACGGACCTTGGACGGCGAAGCCATCCTCGCCTTTCACGAGCTGGTCGCCGGGGCCATGTCGCAGCCTCCCGGGAACGGCGGCACCGTCAACGCACTGCAGCACGTCTGGGGATACTTCAAGAAGACCGCGGATGAAGAGGAACGAAAAAGCATGGCGCAGGCGATTCTCCGGTTCTCTGCCGGAACCCTGTCCCGTGACGCGGCGGTTGCGCGGCTGGCCCGGATGGCGGTGAAGTATGACGACCGGTACCTCCTGGACAGCTATTTCTTCGACAAGGTATGAGCGTGCACGATCATTCCGCAAGAGTAAGAAATTTTGTTGAATGGCCGTTCGCTCTCTTGCCAGATACAACATGCTGGCCGCATAATGAGTGATGCAGGGATTGCGGAGGCAAAGCCGGTCTTTTTGACATGGCATGACCCGGTGGGGGACGCATGAACGACTCGTTCTATCAGTCCATCCTTGAGGAAACGGCGACCGCGTATGCCTATCACCGGATTCTTCTGGATGACGGGGGAGCTCCTTGCGACTTCGTCTATCTTGAGGTCGGTCCGACCGTTGCGCGGTTCACCGGTCTTCGTCCTGCCGCGCTGCTCGGGCGGCGGGCCTGCGAGGTCCTGCCCGCGATGTCTTCCGCGTTTCCGGAGTGGATCCGCCGTTTCGGCGAGGTCGCATTGACCGGCCGGCCGGCCGATTTCGACGCTGTTCCGCCGTTTACCGCCATCCCCTGCTCTCTTCATGTGTATTCGCCCCAAAAGGGCTATTTCGTCGTCCTGTACCGCGATCCTCCCGCCAAGGCCCCGGACCCCGTTCCGGCAACGGCGGGCGTCACGGCAAACCCCGTCGCACGCGCGCTGGCCGATCTGTCGGACGCGCTGCGGAACGGGGTCTCCGACGAGGCGGCCGACCACTCGGTCGCCGACGCCCTGCTGCGGCTCGGCGAAGCCCGCTACGCGGCATACCACCGCCTGCTGCCCGACGGCACGGGCTTCGAGACCGTCGCCGTCGCCGGGGTCCCCCATGACACCCTGTCCGCGCTGGACGAGCTCGGCATACGCCTGGTCGGCCGGCACTGGACCTGGTGCGCGGACGGGTCCGCGCGGATTCCCCGCCGGGGCTCGGTCGTCTTCCCGGACGCGCCGGCTCTGGCATCCGCCCTGCTGCCCGCCTCGCTGGGCACGCTGGCCGCGGGTCTGGACACCGGCGAAGCCGTACTGGCCGGCATCCCCGCCCTTCCCGCTCCGGACGGCGGCCATTCACCGGCTTCGGATCCGAATCCGGCCCCGGCCGGGTTCTTCACCCTGCTGATGCCCGCGGGGCGGCCTTTCACCGCTCACGACGCCATCCTCGCCCTGGCCGGCGAAGTCAGCGG
>CAZNGQ010000062.1:0-13185 GCA_964572095.1 uncultured Oscillospiraceae bacterium | reverse complement strand
CTGGTAGTCGGCCTCGATCCGGATGCGCATGTCGTTGACGACGCTGCGCATGAGGATCTGCGCGTCGTCCTGCCGTCCTGCGCGGTTGTAGGTGAAGATCGTTTCCACATTGGCCATGTAGGTGCCGAACGCATCACGCAGGTCGGCCATCGTCTTTTTTTCCTCATCGGTCACCAAGGTCTCCTCATACAGCGAGAGGTTGGTTTCGAACTCCTCCACCCACTGGGCGACGGCGGCTTCCGCGGCATCGTTGTCCGCGGCCTTCTGGGCCAGGAACGTGTCCTTGGCGTTGACCCGGATCCGCTGGTATGCTTCGGTGATCAGCACCATGTAGCTGAGCGGCACGGTGTTGTGCTCATACATGGCCTGCGCCTCGGTGTTGATCTTGATGATGCCGTAGATTCCGACGCCGCCGATGCAGCCCGCGATCAACGCGACCAGCAGGAATCCGATGATGAGCTTCGTGCCGATTTTCCGATTTCTGAACCAGTTCATGTTTTTACCTCCATGTTGACTCGGATGTGGTTCAAGCCGCCAGTTTGGAACAATCAAGGATGAGGACGACATGGTCGCCGCTTTTACCGATTCCCTGGACATACCGGCCGCTGCCGGCCACCATCTCGGGCGGCGGGACGATTTTCTCTTCGGGGATGCTGACGACTTCCTCCACCCGGTCGACAAGCAGGCCCAGCGGCTGCTCCCCGATCTCCATGATGATGATGCAGGTCTTGTCGTTGCTCTCCACGGCGGTCTTGCCGAACCGGATCCGGACGTCCATCACCGGGATGATCTTGCCCCGCAAGGAGATGACCCCGCGGATGTCGGCCGGCAGGTTGGGCATCGGGGTGATCGGCAGGACCTGGATCAACTCGGTCACATGGTGGATCTCCATGCCGTACCGTTCGGTTCCGACCCGGAACGTCAGGTATTTGCCTTTCTGGGTATCTTCTTCCATTTCCAACTCAAAATCCGTTATTCGATCGAGGGGCATCGGGTACTCCTTTCAGGATGATCCAGTTGGGCTGTATACAGGACTTATCGGAAACAGAGGGACGGACTCCATGGGAAAATTGTGTCCTGGCTGTTCACATGTGGACGGTTTCAGCTCGGTTTTACAGGGTTTCGAACGCTGGAAATGCGCCCGGAACGATCGCCGCACCTCGGTTCTGTACAGGGCGTGAACGAGCTTTCGGGCATCCGGGATTTTTGATTTTTCAACTCGTGCATCTGTTGGTGTTCTTGTACAGCGTTGCGTTGTTTTCCGCGGTTTTCATAAATTGGTTACGTTTAGTGGCGGGAGAAATACCGTTTATATTGATGGTTTGCCGGCATTCATTTTTATGAATCAAAAAGAACCCCGGGCGGGGGTCCTTCTCGTGCCGACGGCACATGCTACAAATGAAATCGGAAATCACTGGTTTTTGATAGACCCGGAGGGCTCCAGGACTCCCCTTCGTGGCACGGGTAATCCGATCCGTCTGTCTTATGCTTTCCGGGCGAGGTAATCCTCCCGCGTCATCGAGTAGCAGACATCGTCATACACGTTTCCGTTGTAGATTTTGCTGGCTTTCCGCAAGGTGCCTTCGTAGTGGAATCCGCATTTTTCGATCACGCGCCGGGAACGCCGGTTGAACGGATAGTGGCACACCGAAACGATGTCCAGCTCCAGGTCCTCGAACGCGTGGCACAGGACGCGTCGTACCGCTTCGGTCGTGTAGCCAAGTCCCCAGGACTCCTCGCGCAGGACATAACCGATGACGCGGGCGTTGTCGTTATTCCGTTTTCCGTCCTTGTGCAGTCCAAGCGATCCGATCACGCGCCCGCTCGCCTTCTCCACAATGGCCCACACATCGTCCTTTTCGATGAACAGCAGCAGGATCTGCCGTGAGACGGCGATGTCCCGGTGCGGCGCCCAACCGGCATCCGGTCCGACATGGGGATTTTTCGCGTATTCATAAAAGTCGGTCAGGTCGTCCTCGCTCCAGTTCCGTAGGATCAGGCGGTCGGTTTCCAGCGTTTTCATAGGCGGATCTCCCCGTTTGCTGTTCTTCAGGTGCGGATGGTGAACCGGCGGCCATCCTGGCGGCAGATGATCTGCGCGACGTGCCGCCCGGTCAGGAGCACACCGGGCAGTCCGCCTCCGGGTACGGTCCATTGGCCGATCCGATAGAACCCGGTCAGGCCGGGCAGCGTCTTGGAAATCCGCTTCCGGAATGTGTCTGTGGTAGGAAACCAGCCGTGATGGCTGGCGCGATGATTGTTTGTCATGCGATAGGCCGTTGCCGGCGTCATCACATCGATGCATTCGACGGCCGCTTCGAAGCCCGGGAAGAACGGGGTGCGGAACGGCACGGGATCGCCGGCGCCGGAGGCAGGGGCGGTGCCGCTGTCGAGCGCGCGGACCACTTCGCGCCCGATCCGGGCCTTTTCCTCTTCATAACGCTCCGCGTCCTCCGCGGCCAAGCGTGTCCAGTAATCGTAGTCGGTCCGGATCCGAACGACGACCGTCGTCTTGCCCGGCATGGCCAGGGAGGCGTCGAAGTTGTAGATCGTCGTATCCAGGCTGGTGACCATGTGTGTATCGTCGATGCGGATCGGTCGGTCCAGCTGGCGGCGCACGGTGTGCGCAGTCTCGCGCAGCAGCTTGTCTACGCCGATGGAGACCTGCAGCAGCGGCTCGAACAACCGGCCCTGGGGCTGGGCGGCGGAGAGGTCCGGCACGCCTCCGCCGTTCCGGGACTTCCCGTCCCATCCGAACCGTGCCGCGGAATCCGCGTCCAGATATTGACCGTCAAGCATGCGAAACAGCGTGTCGTATCCGTCGGCCGCCGAAATCACGATGTCGGCCCGCCGCTTGTCCCCGTTTTCCAGCTCGACCCCGATCGCGCGGCCGTTCTCGGTCAGGATCCGGCGCACCCGGCTCTGGTACCGGACCGTCCCGCCCAGCCGGCGGAAGTGCGTCTCGATCGTCCGGGCGAACACCAGAGATCCGCCGACGGGATAGCCGACCCCGCCGGCATGCATCCATCCCGCCATCATGATCAGGATCGCCATGGGGTAATCGTCGTACAGGCCCATCATGTCCGCGAAATTTTCCCGGAAAACCGGGCTCCGGAACCGCTCCGCGAACTCCTTGACCGTTGTCTTTCCATATTTTCGGTTCACACTCGCCAGTGGCGCAGCCTGGATCGACGTTTTCAGCCAGTCAAAAGGCGTGAAAAGCTCGAACGCCTTTTCCGCCGGGATTCTGCCGCGCGCGGCACGCTTGATCGCATGGATGAGCTCCTCGATGAGCTTCTGGTCCTCGGGCGCGATCCGAAGCATCTCCGCGCTCAGCCAGTCCGCGTCGGTAAACAGGGAAAAGTGCTCCCCGGGCGCGTACTCCGTCCGCTTGTACTCCGTAAACCTGGCGATCTTCCCGTCACGCAGCGCGCCGACCTCGAGCCAGTACTGGTGCAGCGGACTGATGTGCGTCGCGCCGAGCAGCCATTGGATGCAGCCGTCAAACGTGAAGCCGTCCCGCCGCCACGAGGTGCACAGCCCGCCGGGCGTCGCGCCCATCTCCAGGATCGTGGTCGGATATCCGTTCATCTGCAGGTAGCAGCCCGCGGCCAGGCCGGCGATACCGGCGCCGATGATGATGACGTTGCGATCGGCCATGCGTGGTCCTCCGCGGAACCGGCTCCGCCCGAATTGCCAAAAGGCGGCTGCTGTGGACACATTTTACTGTTTGAGTGTAGCACGTACCGCTATATATAGAAATAAAACACGCCGATCGTGAAGATCGGCGTGCCTGGCTTGACGCGGGTAAGTCATCCGGATGCTACAGCGCCGGATCGCCCCGTTCGCCGGTCCGGATCCGGATCGCTTCCTTCACCTCGTAGACGAAAATCTTGCCGTCCCCGATCTCGCCCATCCGGGCGGCGTCGATGATCGCGGCGATCACCGCCTCCTCGGAGGCGTCCGGAACAACGATCTCGACCTTGATTTTCTGGAGCATGTTGATATCGACCTGTTGACCGCGGTAGGTTTCCGTGTACCCTTTCTGCCGGCCGCAACCCATGATTTGAGTCACCGATATTCCGCCCAGGTCCAGTGCCTTGATGGCGTCCTTCACCTCTTCGAGGCGCGAAGGCCGAATGATCGCTTCGATTTTTTTCATATGGTACCCTCTCCTGATCCCCTTCGTTGTGCCGGACTCCGGTCTAGTCCAGGCCGGTGAAAGACGGATATGCCGCTTCGCCGTGCTGCGATCCGTCGAGCCCCTCGATCTCTTCGCGCGGCGCGGCGCGCAGCTGGGTGACAAGGCTGATCGCTTTCACGATCACGAATGTCGCTACGACGGACAACGCGATCGTCAGTCCAACCGCTTTGAACTGGGCGAGGATCAGCCCGGTGTCCCCATAGATCAGGCCGTCGAACCGCGCGACCGGATTGATCGCCTTCTGCGCGAACAGTCCCGTGGCGAGTCCGCCCCAGATCCCGCCGATGCCGTGGCATCCGAACGCGTCCAGCGCGTCGTCATATCCCAGCCAGGACTTCAGTTTACTGATCGCGAACCAGCACAGCGGGCTGACCACGAGTCCGATGACCATCGCGGACCAGATCGGGACAAATCCCGCGCCGGGCGTGATCGCGACCAGTCCGACGACCGCGCCGGTCGCCGCGCCAAGCGCCGTCGGTTTGCCGCTCATGACCATCTCGAGGAAAATCCACGACAGCATCGCGCTGGCCGCGGCGGTGTTCGTCGTCAGGAACGCGTGCACCGCGAGTCCATTGGCCGCAAGCGCGCTGCCGGAGTTGAACCCGAACCAGCCAAAGTACAGGAGTCCGGCGCCCAGCAGCACAAACGGGATGTTGTGCGGCACCATCCGCACCTTGCCGTGGTTCTTGCGCTTGCCCAGAATCAGGCACAGGACGAGGGCGGAAACACCGGAAGAGATGTGGACGACGTTGCCCCCGGCGAAGTCGACCGCGCCGATCCCGTTCAGCAAGCCGCCTTTTCCCCACATCATGTGCGCAAGCGGGTAATACACAGCCAGCAGCCAGAGCGGTATGAAAACCATGAGCGCCGGAAAGCGCATGCGCTCCGCCACCGCGCCCGTGATCAGCGCCGGGGTGATGATCGCGAACATCATCTGGAACACGGCGAACAGCAGGTGCGGAATCGTGCCGGCGTAGTCCGGGTTCGGGTCCCAGCCGACCCCGTTCAGTCCGAACCAGCCGAGTCCGCCGATGAGCCCGCCGATATCCTTGCCGAAACTCAGGCTGTACCCGACCAGCACCCACATGACGGACGAGACGCCGACGATCATGAATGAGGACATCATCGTGTTGAGCACGTTTTTCCTGCGAACGAGACCGCCGTAGAAAAAGGCCAGCGCCGGTGTCATCAGCAGGACCATGGCGCTGCAGATGAGGATGTATGCGGTGTCTCCCGAGTTGATGGACATGGTATCATCCTCCGTCTCAATACAATAAAAGGCGCTCTCCCATCAGGAGGCGCCTTCGCCCTTGCCGGTTCGGTCTGTTCGAGTTGGAAAAACAAAACGACGTTCTGCCAGTTGGCGGAACGTCATCGTCCGGCTGATGAATCCGCCGAGCGGATCTTTCAGTCAAGGAGAATGGTAGAACGGGCTGACGCGATTGTCAATGCCTTTTCCATACGTTGCCAGATGTTGTGATACTCTAAGAATGTCGCAACCGGGAACTTATCATGGAGGAGTCCCATGAAGCAGAACCGAATCTCCCGCCCGCCCTCGGCCATGCGCATTCTGGCGCTTCTGCTGCTGGGCGCGGCTCTTGCCGGGCTCGCGACCGGCTGCCCTGCGCCGACGCCGGTCGCCACCCTTGCGCCGACCACCAGGCAGACCTCCTTGCAGACCACGGCGAAGCCCGTCATCTACCTGTACCCGACGGCAGAGACCGAGGTTCATGTCTCGCTTGAGTACCAGGGCGAGCTCAGCTGTGCCTATCCGGTCGGCGGAGGCGATTGGACCGTCACCGCCTATCCCGACGGACGGCTCGTCGACCATGCGGACGGACGCGAGTACTCCTACCTGTTCTGGGAAGGGCATAACGACGCCGTTTATGACTTCAGCAAGGGTTTTGTGGTCCGGGGTGCGGACACCGCCGCTTTCCTGCAGGAGAAACTCGCGCAGCTTGGCCTTATCCCTAGGGAGTACAACGAATTCATCGTCTACTGGCTGCCGGGAATGCAGGACAATCCCTACAACCTGATCGCCTTTCAAGGGGCAGCTTATACCGACAGCGCCATTCTGCACATCACACCTAAGCCGGACAGCCTGCTGCGGGTGTTCATGGCGTATCGGCCGTTGTCGCAGGCCATCGTCATCGAGCCCCAGGAACTCGCCGGATTCGAGCGGGAGGGTTTCACTGTTGTGGAATGGGGCGGCGCCAGCGTGGAAGACTGATCCGGGGATCAGAATCCTGCCTTGAGGGTCAGCTCTTTCAAGTCTTCGACCAGCTCCACCCACAGGTCGTACGATTCCCGGACTCCCTCCGGCCGCCCGCCCAGGCGGATGACCGCCAACAGTCGCTCCGCACAATTGTTCGGTTTCACGTGAAACGCTTCGATGTACTCGCGGGATCGTTTCCGACTCGGAAAGAACGTCCGGTTCAAGGAAAACAACACCTGCAGAAAATGATCCAGGGCTGTGTCCAGCGTGGCGTGATAGAAAAACACATCCTGCCGGGTCACGGCGCGTTCAAAATCCTCCGTGTCTTCCAACTCGGACTGGTGATGGGTGATCATTTTCGCCGCCAGGGATTCGGGGTAATCCTGCAGCGAGGCTTTGAGTTCGGCCAAAAAACCGCTCCGATCATGGAGCGCCGTCATGTTCCGCAGCATCGCGCAGCGGCCGATCGGATAGAATCCGCTCCCCGTCCGGTCGGGATGGCGACCATCCAGGACCTCTTGAACCTCCCGCAGCGCTTCCGTTTTGGTAAAGTACATCAGCCAGGTCTCGATCCCGTCGATCCGGGTGAAATCCCCGCTACCCCAATTCCCGCCGGTGAACACCCCGGTCCGGCTGTCGGTCAGCCGCCCGTCCAGTTCCGCCATCACGGACTGTCGCATCGCGATCTCCGGAATGAAATCGCAGTAAATGAACAGGTCAATGTCCCCTTCGCCGGCCTGTGGCAAAGCGGCAATCCCCCCGCTGATCCCGATGGCATCGACCCCCGGGACTCCGGCGATTCTCTCGACCAGCCTTCTTACTTCTTCACCAGCGGATTTTCCCATCCGATCAGTTCGCCTCGAACACCAGGTTGTTCTCCGTCGCAAACGATTCCGCTTTTGTTCCTTTTTGTCCCTGGATCACCAGCGTCTTCGCGCAATCCGTGAAGGCCGAGCTGTCAATGGTCGCCACGCCTTTGTGAATGTCGATCGTAGCGAGGCTGGTGCAGGAAGAGAACGTGTTGCTCAAGATCGTACTGACGCCGCCCGGAATTGTGAAGTCCTTCAGCGCAAGGCACTCATAAAACGCATACTCACCGATATCGGTGACGTTGTCGTGCAGTTCGATGTCGGCCAGGTTGGAACACTGATAAAAAGCCCCGCCTCCGATCGACGTAACGGTTGCCGGCACGGTGTACCCCGTCAGGCCCGTGCAGCCGTAGAACAGGTTCTCGCTGATCGCGGTGATGCCGACGGGTAGGTCGATCGACTTCAAGGCGACGCATTTTCCAAAGACGCCCGGACCGATCTCGACCACGCTGTCCGGTATCCGGATGGACGCCAGGTTCAGGCAATCGTAGAACGCGCCTTCGCCGATCGAGGTGACCGTACCCGGAACCGCGTATTCCGTCAGGGCGTCGCAGCCGCTGAACATGCCTTCCCGAATCGTCGTGGTGTTGGCCGGCAGCTGGACATCGGTCAGCGACGAGCAGTCGAGAAACACCGCTTCGCCCATGGACTGGATCGTATCCGGCACCACCATTCCGGTCAGGCCGGTGCAGCTGCTGAACACGCCCGTACCGAGCGCCGTGACATGGGCGGGGATGGTGTAGTCCGTGAATCCGGAGCATCCGGCAAACAGGTAGTCCGGGTATTCCGTGATCACCTTGGGCAGCTCGATTTCCGTGAAGGACGCGCATAGCGAGAACGCGGAATCACCGATCGCCGTAATCGAATCGGGAATCGTGAGATTGGCCAGCTCGGTGCAGCCATAGAACACGCCCGCCCCGATCGCCGTGACGTGATCGGGAATCGTGAACGTCTGGAGGCCGGAATCGTTGGCAAACAGGTAGTCGCTCAGCGTGGTGACTTTCGGGGGGAGCTGGATGCCGGTCAGCTTGGGACACTCGGCAAATCCGTAGTTTCCGATTTCAGTGACACTGTCCGGGATTGTCAGCTCGGCCAGTACCGGGCAGTTGTAAAAGGCGCCCTCGCCAATGGTGGTCAGCGTGTCCGGCAGCGAGACGCCGGTCAGCAGGATGCAGCTGTAGAATACCTGGCTGCCCAGTTTCTCCACCGGAGCCGGAATCGTGACCGAGACCACATAGCTGTTCTCCGAGAACGCCCCGTCCGAAACGGCTTTGACCGGCAATCCGTCGTACTCGGCCGGAATCGTGACCGCTGCGTCCGTTCCATTGTAGGAAAGCAGCGACGCGTACCCGTCCACGGTTTCAAACTCGAACGTCGGACGTTTACCGGTCGTCGCGGCCGTTGTCGGGTCCGTCTTCTGTGTGGAGCCGGAACAGGCAGTCAGGAATGCCATCAGGATCGACAAGGCCACGACGGCCGCGGATTTTTTGAAAAGCATCGCAGGATCCTCTTTCTGTCCTTCTAAATGAAAGGTCGCGTTATCCTGCTTATTCTATGCAACGCAGGCGTGGAGTTCAACCGCACCTGCGCTGCATCGCCTTCCCTGTACATCCAGCGATCAGTACTTGATGAATCTTTCACCGGAAACGCCGCAGATACTGCATTTATCCGGAACATATTTCTCAATGTTTCCACAGACAGGGCAGAGGTAGTAGAAAATCTCCTCGGTCTGGCCCAGGCCGTCCAGTGCTTCCTGGTACAGCCTGGCATGAACCTCTTCCGCTTTCATGGCGAACGTGAAGGTGGCGACCGCCGCCTTGTTGCCCTCCGCTTCCGCGGTTTTGACAAAGTCGGGATACATGTCCTTGTACTCGTGCGTTTCGCCGGCGACCGCGTCCTTCAGGTTGTCGACCGTCGATCCGACTTTCCCGGCGACGTCGAAATGTTTTAGCGCATGGATGGTTTCCGCATCGGAAGCCGCCTTGAAAAGCTTGGCGGCATTCAGGTTTCCATCTTTCTCCGCTTTCTTCGAGTAGGCCAGATATTTTCGGTTCGCCTGGGACTCACCGGCAAAAGCCGCCATCAGGTTGTCGAGTGTCTTATTCGCGTCCACTTTCTTTCCCTCCGGTGTTTTGTAAGTGTTCTTTCCGAGCAGTTCCAATAGCCGTTCCACTGCCTTGCTCGGGATATCTTCGGATTTCAGGTCTTCTCGCAGGGACAACAGCAGGTCCTGCACGTTCCGGCTTTGTGGAAGCATGTATCCGGATTCACGCAGGAGGTCTTCCGCCATGAGCCGGTTCGACATGCTCAAGGCTTTGGCCAGCTGGACCAGAACCGGATTGTCGGACGTTCGGGCGATGTCGTCGGCGATCTTCTCCTGCCTGACCTTGCTGTCGGCCAGGGACAACAGGGCGGATCGGACAACGTCGGTCTTCTCCTGTTGTGGGGGGAAGTCTTCGGGAATCAGCGAAATCGCATGGGAGGGGCAGGCATCCACACAGATCCGGCATCCATTCAGGCATTTGGCGGCGTCGATCTGACCGGTCTCCGTATCCGTCGCCCCGGTCGGACAGACATACAGGCAGAGGCAGTCTTTTGTACAGAGCCGGATGTTTCGTACTGCATGCATACGGTTTACCCCCTCACGATTTCGGTGAATTTTCGGCTGGGTACTTTGCAGACCGGGCAGATCTCAGGCAGTACGTCGCCGACAAAGACGAACCCGCAGATTTCGCACACATAGATGTGTGTGTTATCCAGAAGGTTGTCCTTCTGTTTCTCGAAGCGGCTCAACAGGGATCCCAGGATTTTCGTTACTTTCTCTCCCCATACCAGAGCCCGGAGCGCTCCCCGATCTGCGGCGGAAGCGGCGACCGAGCTGGCCTGCGGGTAGCCGGATTCCAGATTCTGCAGGATAAGCGCGGCGATCTCCGTTTGTTGGCTGTTCCCATCGATCGTGCTTTTCCCTTTGTAATAGTCCGCCAGTTTCCGGAACAGCTCCGCCTCTTCCATCCGGTACTGTTTCTCACAGCCTTTTGACAGATTGGAACAGAGCGCGCTCAACTCGCCGTTGGACAATTCGCGCATCGGGTCCCCGTCGGCCTCTACCGGGGCAGAACTCTTTGTGGAAGCCTGATTCGCGGGCTTTTGCTCCGAAAAGTCGGTTTTTGCCGCTCCGCACAAGGGACAGGTCCAGTCATCCGGAATGGTCTCCCACTTTGTTCCGGGTGCGATGCCACGATCGGGGTCACCGATCGCCTCATCGTATACGTATCCGCAGATCGAACAGACATACTTACTCAAAATCCAATCCTCCCTTGAT
This sequence comes from uncultured Oscillospiraceae bacterium, assembly GCA_964572095.1. GTDB lineage: Bacteria > Bacillota > Clostridia > Saccharofermentanales > UBA5734 > JAAYKS01. The sequence continues at coordinate 2,575 of CAZNGQ010000062.1, read as the reverse complement.
AACTTGTTTCTATCCCTCATCCTTTGATATCGCCGGTCTGGTACCGATTTCCGTCAACTCGGTTTGTGTCAGCGTCTTTAGCGACAGGACATGCGCTGTGACCGCCAGGCCGACGACCGGCAGCAGGATCTGGACGTGACGGTTATCCACAGCCAGCATCGACACCAGCAACGACGCCCAGAGCAGGATCAGCGCGGCGACCTTGGTCCGCTTCATCACCGCGCGGTGCGTCATGTAATGGTAGAGGTACGGGCCGAACACCTTGTGCCCCATGAGCCAATCGTACAGCCTCTTCGAACTGCGAAGCCAGCAATAGGCCGCCAGCAGCAGAAACGGGGTCGTGGGCAGGATCGGCAAAACCAGGCCGATCATGCCCAACGCCAACGACAGGGAGCCGAGTATGGTCAACAGGTGCTTGTGGATGGTTTTACCCCGCATTCTTTCCGCCTTTTCTCAATTCCTGTCAAAACGGTCCGCGTTCATCACCTTGTTCCAGGCCGACACGAAATCCTCTACGAACTTGTCCCTCGCATCGTCGCTCGCATAGACCTCCGCGATCGCGCGCAGCTGGGCATTGGAACCAAAGACAAGATCCACCCGTGTCCCGGTCCACCGGAGTTCCCCGGTCGCACGGTCACGCCCCTCAAACACGTTCCCGTCTTCATGGACCGGCTTCCATACCGTGCCCATGTCGAGCAGGTTGACAAAGAAGTCGTTGGTCAACGCTTCCGGCCGCCGGGTGAAGACCCCATGTTTGCTCTGGCCGTAATTGACGTCCAGGACGCGCAGGCCGCCAAGCAGGACCGTCATTTCCGGAGCGGTCAGGGTCAGCAGCTGCGCCCGATCCACCAGCATCTCCTCCGCGTGAACGGCATAGTTGGCTTTCTGGTAGTTCCGGAATCCGTCGGCCTTGGGTTCCAGGACCGAGAACGACGGCGCGTCGGTCTGTTCCTGGGCCGCATCGGTGCGACCGGGGACAAACGGGACGGCCAGTGCGCGGCCCGCGTGTTCCGCCGCCATCTCGATGCCGGCGCAGCCGCCGAGGACGATCAGGTCCGCCAGGGAGACTCTCTTCCCGGCGTTCTGCGCCCGGTTGAATTCCTCCTGGATTTTGCCCAGGACCTGCAGAACGGCGCTCAGCTGAGCGGGCTGGTTGACTTCCCAATCTTTCTGCGGCGCCAGCCGGATCCGGGCGCCGTTCGCCCCGCCCCGCTTGTCGGAACCGCGGAACGTGGACGCCGAAGCCCAGGCGGTGGAGACCAGCCGCGAGACGGTCAGTCCGGACGATTTGATCTCCTTTTTCAGATGGGAGATATCCTGCTCGTCGATCAGCACATGGTCGACAGCCGGAACCGGATCCTGCCAGATCAGATCCTCGGCCGGAACTTCGGGTCCGAGGTAGCGGGAACGCGGCCCCATGTCGCGGTGGGTCAACTTGAACCACGCGCGGGCAAACGCGTCGGCGAATTCCTGCGGATTGTCGCGGTATCGTTTGGCGATCGGGTTGTAGATCGGATCCATCCGGAGGGCCATGTCCGCCGTCGTCATCATCGGCGGGTGCCGTTTGTCCGGATCATGGGCGTCCTCGACCGCGGTCGCCGCAGCCGGGTCGGACGGGATCCACTGCCACGCGCCTGCCGGGCTCTTGACCAGATCCCAGTCGTATTGGAACAGCGTATTCAGGTAGCCCATGTCCCATGTCGTCGGGTTCGGCTTCCAGGCGCCCTCGATGCCGCTGCCGATCGTATCGCCGCCCTTGCCGCTCTTGAAGGAACTCTTCCAGCCAAGTCCCTGCTCCTCGATCCCGGCCCCCTCCGGCTCCCGGCCGACATGGGTCGCGGGACCGGCACCGTGGCATTTGCCGAAGGAGTGGCCGCCGGCGATCAGCGCGACCGTCTCTTCGTCGTTCATGGCCATGCGTGCGAAGGTCTCCCGGATGTCGCGACCGGAAGCGACCGCGCTTGGCTGCCCGTTCGGTCCTTCCGGGTTCACGTAGATCAATCCCATCTGTACGGCGGCGAGCGGGTTCTCGAGGTTTCGGTCCCCGGAGTAGCGCTTGTCGCCGAGCCACTCGCTCTCGGACCCCCAATACACATCCTCCTGCGGTTCCCAGACATCCTCCCGGCCGCCCGCGAAGCCGAACGTCGGGAACCCCATCGACTCCAGCGCGCAGTTGCCGGCCAGGATCATGAGATCCGCCCAGGAGATGCTTCTGCCGTACTTCAGCTTGACAGGAAGTAGCAGACGGCGGGCCTTGTCCAGATTCACGTTGTCCGGCCAGCTGTTGAGCGGCGCGAACCGCTGCGTTCCGTCGCTGGCGCCGCCGCGGCCGTCGCCCATCCGGTAGGTTCCCGCGCTGTGCCACGCCATCCGGATGAAAAGCGGCCCGTAGTGGCCGTAATCAGCAGGCCACCAGTCCTGCGAGTCCGTCATCAGCGCATACAGGTCCTTTTTGACCGCATCCAGGTCCAGCTTGCGGAATTCTTCCGCATAATTGAATCCCGCGCCCATCGGACTGCTCAAGTTCGAGTTCTGGTGCAGCATCTTCAGGTTCAGCTGGTTCGGCCACCAGTCC
>CAZNGQ010000061.1:0-13240 GCA_964572095.1 uncultured Oscillospiraceae bacterium | reverse complement strand
GGATCGCCCGGATCGACCGGATCCGGCGCAAGTTCGGGTTGGACGCCCAAATTGACACGGTTTCCGCCGGAGGCTAGAATGAAGGATGCCGCATTGGCGGCACAAAGAATCGGATCGGCTTTCAACTGCCGACGAGGAGGGCCGCCATGCTGGAGATCTTTATGACCCGGACCGAAACCGTTGGCAGCCGCACCGTCTTCAAGCTGGAGCGTGTGGAGCGGATCGAGCGCGACTGCTGGATCAACATGACCTCTCCCACCGAGGCGGAAATCGCCCTCGTGCGCGACACCCTCTCGATCCCCCAGGAATTTTTCGGATATTCACTGGACGAAAACGAACGTCCGTTAATTGACCACGACGAGGACACCGGGTGCATCCTCATCATCGTGGATATGCCGACCACCCGCACGGATCTCGACATTCCCAAGTACGAGACGTCCCCGCTCGGCATCCTGATCGCCGACCATGCCATCATCACGCTCGCGACCCGCGAGTTCACCACGCTGAACGCGTTCCGCCACAACCAGGTGCGCGATTTCCGCGTCGACTACCGCACCCGGTTCACGCTGCAGCTGATGTACGCCGGCGCCAAGGACTACCTCAAGACCCTGATCACCATTGACAAGACGATCGAGGACGCCGAGCGCAAGCTCAACCGGTCGGTCAGCAACAAGGCGCTGTTCGCCCTGATGCAGCTGGGCAAGACGCTGGTCTATTACTCCACCTCGCTCAAGGCCAACCTGACCGTGCTCGAGCGGCTGAGCCGCAGCCGGACCGTCAAGCAGTACGAGGAGGACACCGACCTGCTCGAGGACGTCATGATCGAGAACCGCCAGGCCATCGAGATGACCTCGATCTACACCTCGATCATCAACGGCGCGATGGACGCCTACGCCTCCATCATCTCCAACAATCTCAACGTCGTCATGAAGTTCATGGCGGCGATGACCATCGCGCTGACCGTCCCGACCCTGATCTCCAGTTTCTTCGGCCAGAACGTGACGTTCCCGTTCGATCCCGGCTTCCTGTCCAACCCCCTGCCGTTCCTCATATCGACCGGCTTGATCGTCGGGTCCACAGCCGGGGTCATCTGGTGGCTCAACCGGCGCGGTTTCTTCTGACCGGCATCCCGGATTAATCCGAAAGGACTGTTATCGCCGTGAGACTCACCCGCATGAAAACGGACGCCCCGCCCACCCCCGCAAATCCCGCCGCGACACGCCGGATTCCGGCAGGCAAGATCCTGCTTCGGCTTGTCATCTGCATCGTCATCGCCGTGTCCTTCGTGCTTGCATGGGCCTCGTTCTGGATACGGACCTCCATCGTGTCCACGACGGACGGGGACTATCTGCCCAGGCACCTGAGTCAGGGCTCGGTGCTTGTCCAGCCCTTTGTCGCGGCCAACGAGCGACTGGGATCCCTGTCCCTGGCCTTTGAGCGCGGGGTGCCCGCCGCGGCGGCCGGCGAGATCGAGATCCGTGTCCGCATCCATCGGACGGACGTGTCCGGCGCGTTCCTGGATCCTGAGGATCCCTTGTTCGAGCAGGTCCTGACGTCGGAACAGATTATGGCCTATTCGGACACGGTCCTCCCGATCCGGTCCGTCCGCATGATCCCGGGGGAGAGGCTGGCGATCGAGATCGCCGCGGTCCGCCTGACCGATGAGGCGATGCTGTCGATCCGGACCGCCAATACGGCGGAAGGGGGACTGGTGGAGGACGGCGTCGTCCGGCAGACCATCGGCCTGTATACCGTCATGACGTACCGGACGTTCGACTATATGACGTTCTCGATCGGCATCGTCCTTGCGGCGCTCGCGATCCTGATCGTTTTCGAGGCGATCCGGCCGCTGGACCGCTGGGCTTCCCGCGCCCGGTTCTGGCCGCTGTTCCTCTATCCGATTCCGGCGATCGCCGTCATGGAACTGCTCAACACCCTCAACTCCACGATGACCCTGCCGCCCGTCATACTGCTGCTTACCTACCTGATCGTCCTCGGGATCGTATTCATCCTGTATTTCCTGACCCGGCAGGTGCTGGTCACCATCCTGCTGTCGGACATCCTGCTGACCACCATCGCCACGACCAGCCACTTCAAGATCTATTTCCGCGGCGATCCGCTGTATGCCGGCGACCTCCTGCTGGCGGGCGCCGCGGTCACCAGCATCAACAACCTGAAGTTCCAGGTGTCGGCCCGCATGCTCCTAGCGATCCTGATCCTGCTGATCACGGTGCTGGCCGTCCGCCTGGACACCCATCGCCCCCGCCGTTCCTGGCGCATGCCCGTCTTCGCGCTGCTGACCGCGGCCGGACTGACCGCCTACGTCGGGCTGGTCGTCTGCAACAACACGGTCATGCAGGACACGCTCGGCATCGACCGCTACACCTGGAACCAGATGACCAACTACAAAAAGAACGGCTTCCTGCTGTCCTTCGCCGGCAGCATCGGCAATCTCTCGATCGAGACGCCGACCTACAACCAGCCGGACCTCGAGGGGCTGTACGATGTGCCGGCGCCCTCCGCCGCCGAGCCCCCCATCGAAAAGAAGCCCCATGTCATCGCCATCATGAGCGAATCCTACGCGGATTTCCGCAATGTGCGCCAGCTTCCGACCAGCGAGCCGGTCATGCCCTTTTTCGACGCGCTGATGGCCCGGGACGGGACGATCTCGGGCAACATGCTCGTCTCCATCTTTGGCGGAGGCACCTGCAACACCGAATTCGAGTTCCTGACCGGCGGCTCCATGCTGTTCCTGCAGGACGGCGTGACCCCGTACGCGAGCTTCATGAACCGGCCCACGCATTCCATCTGCAGCCTGTTCAACCAGCAGGGGTACCGCAGCGTCGCGATCCATCCCTACATCCGCACGTTCTGGGAACGCGACACCGTCTATCCCAACATGGGATTCGACAAGTTCATCAGCATGGATGATTTCGATGATCCGGAAATCGTACGGACGTTCATCAGCGACCAGTCCTGCTTCGAGCGGGTCGTCGACGAGTTCGAGGCCACCCCGGACGACGAGCGCCTGTTCCTTTTCGCCGTCACGATGCAGAACCATTTTCCCTACTATACCGACGAGGAGCTCCTGGCCGGCCTGGATTACCACATCGAGCTCAACGGACTGACCGGCATGGATTCCGCCGAGATGTACCTGAGCCTGCTGCGAAAAAGCGACGACGCGCTCAAGGGCCTCGTCGAATACTTCGAGGCGCAGGACGAGCCGGTCATCCTCGTCTTCTTCGGCGACCACCTGCCCGGCAACAACCAGGAACTCCGGCCGTTCTACAACTACCTGTTCGGCAGCGAGATCGCCGACCTCAACATCGTCGAGAACCGCAAACTGTACGAGACTCCGTTCTTCATCTGGTCCAACACCGACCTGCCAAAGGACACGATCGACATCACCAGCCCCAATCTGCTGAGTTCCTATGTCCTGGAGCTGGCCGGATTGCGGATGTCGCCTTATTTCAGCTACATCAACGACCTGCGCGACAACGTTTCCGCCATCAACAGCAAGACCGTCCTGGATGACGAGACGCGCTCCTACGACCGCACGAACCTGTCGAGCGAACTCGAGAAACTGATGAACCGGTATTGGGTCTACGAGTACGACAATATCGTCAAGGACCAGAAATAGAGCCGGACGACGGACCTGCCGCCCGATGCGCCGACCCCTGTACAGGGGCCGGCGTTTTTTTGTAAGTTTCTTGTAAACGGGATTCCGATAACAGTTTGGAAGCCATTTACATGGGTGCCCGTGACATCGGCCAGAATTCCAACTGTGGAGGATCAGATGAAATGAATGGAAAACGCCCGCTCGCGCTCCTTGTCGCCCTGACCCTGCTCCTGTCCCTTGTGCCGCTGCTGCCGGCGGCAGTATCCGCGACCGACTCCCAGACCGTCGCCGTCAAGGTGGACCGGGACGACCTCCTGGATCTCGTCCTGACACTGGGAAAGACCGACACCGACGTTTCAAATCTCGAGTCGGACCTGACGCAGGCGCTGGTCGCCAAGGGCGTCCCCCTGGACAAGATCGCGATCCAGGCTGTGGAGTCCAGTGAAGTCAGCGCGGGAAACACGTCCATCGGATGGGAGATTTACGACCATACGAACTTCAACGACGGTACCGTGATTCCGTTCTATCGTCCCTACTATGCCGAAACCAACGGCAACTATACGCTCGGCAACCACATCGGCGTCAGCACCGGTGCTTCGACCACCATCGATTTCTACGGGTACGGCGCACCGGCCTACAAGGATTTCATGTATATGCCCAACGACCAGTTCGGCACGAAGACGTTCGATTTCACGATCCAGGAAGGCTCCTTCTACGACGCGCTCGACGGCGCCGGCTTCCTGTTCAACACCGCGATGTCTTCCGGCGCCGACCTGGCCAGCCGCACGATGTCCGGTTACCTGGTCTTTTTCCAGTACCAGTACAGCGCCCCCCCGCCGACCGCAACCCTGTACAAGTTCACCAACATCGACGTGAACGCGTTTCACAACCAGCTCTCCATCGCGATCCAGAGCGGCTACCCCGGATTCACCAAGCTGGCGACCTTTGCCGCCGGCAGTGAAAGCACCCGTGTCGTCAAGATCGAGGCCGCTTCCGACACGCTCAAAATGTGGTACAACGGCAACCCGGTCACCTTTTCGATCATGAGCAATGGAACGACCGCATCGACCGTCGCGCTTGACACCGATTTCGGATCCTATGGGTTTGGCCCGCTCGTCGGCTACCTCTCCCATGGCTGCAATCGGTTGACTCACTTCACGTTCAACAACGTCACCATGAGTATGGAATCGGCCAAACGCTTCTCGGATGTCATCCGCGAGCCGGAATGGCGCGACGGCTCCAAGCGCTTCATCATCAACGCCCTGGACGGCGCGGTGGCGGACTTCTCCGATCCGGTCGCGCTCGGCGAGATCCTGGCCCGTCTCGGCAACGAGGGGATCGCTTACGTCGGCTGGGGAAAGAACGCAGCGGACGGTATGGGCTTCATCGCAAAAAACGACGGCAACGGCACCTATGTCGACAAGACACAGGCCGCCACGGATACGTATGCGGAACAAATCGAAGCACTGGCCGATTATGTGTACTTGAAGTATCTCGACAGTGTCGTCAATGACACATCCCTGCTGGTCTACGGCAAACCCAGCTCGATGACGATCTCCCCGGAGTCGGAAAAGAACGACACGATCGACGCCGACTGGCCGAGCGGCAAGTGGAAGATCGTCCACGATGAAACCCATTTTGACAACCCGACCGGCACCGCCCTGTATGACAACCAGTATTTGAACAACCTGGACATCTCTTTTGTCGAGACCGGAAAATACGACATCTACTATAAGGACAGCCTGATCAAGACCGTTTACGTGCACCGCGCACCGGTCGCCGGGTTCGGCATCACGCTGGATGGCGACCGCAACGTGACGATTACGGACAACGCGTACGATCCGGATCACCAGTCCGCGCCCGACAAGGGGATTGCGGCAACGGCCTGGACCTACCGCGAAACCACATCCGACACCTGGATCGACGGACAACCCACCACCTTCGAGGCCGGCCGGCACTACATCGTCAAGCAGACCGTCACGGACGTCGAAGGCGAGACCGGCACACCGTACTACCGGTATGTGTCGACCGCCGCCAACGCTTCGGCCAAGCCGATCGCGGAATTCGCCGTCACCCCGGCCCGCCTCCTGACCTACCAATCGGAACTGGTCGGGTACATGGATTCTTCCTATGACCCGCAGGGCGCCGCGATCACGGAGCGGATCTGGACCGTGTCGCTCGGCTCGGCTGTGATCTATACCGGTCCTGTGCCCAAGACGGACTTTACAGGATCGGAAGCCGGAATATACAAGATCGTGCTGTCTGTCAAGAACGCCAGCAACGTCTGGTCCGAGGAAGTCGCCCGATTTCTGACCGTCGTACGCGACAGCGCGGCTCCCGATGTCGTCAGCGATACAAACGCTGACACGTACGATATGACAAAAGTGGTAAAAATCACGATATCGGACGAGGCAGGAGGCAGCGGGTTCAGCGCGCGGTACGCAGTTGTGAATTCGACGGCCGGTGATCCGGCCAACTGGGGATCCATCGGCACCAACGCCGTTTTCAACGTCGCGCTGGCCAACACCGGCACCTGGTATATCCATGTGAAGGCACAGGACTACGCGGGCAACGAAACGATCTCGACATTCGGCCCGTATATCCTGACCGACAACCAGCCGCCGACGGACCCGATTATCCTCGCGACTCCGTCCTACACGGACGGCACGTGGTCCGGGACCCCGATCACGCTGACCGCATCCGGTTCCGCGGATGACTTTACCGATGCCGACGATCTCGATTACTTCCACTCCATCGACGGCATCGACTTTGCCGCGGGCAACCAGCTGGTCCTGAGCACGGACGGGATTTTCACGATCACGTTCAAGGCCACGGATGCCGCCGGACACGACAGCGGACTGGTGCAGCGTACCGTCCGGATCGACACGACCGTTCCGTCTGAACCGGATTTCACCGCCGAGTCCGGATCCGCCGACTACACCCCCGGATCCTGGGCGATCGCACCGGTGACGTTCACCCTGTCGTCCGCGACGGACGCCGCCAGTGGTGTCGCCGGATATGAGTACAAGATCGACGACGGCGCCTGGCAGTCTGGAACAACCGGAACCATCGCGGACTCCGGAGTCTGCACCGTCACGTTCCGCTCGGTCGACAACGCCGGCAACACCTCCGCGGAAGGCATCCGGACGATCAAAATTGATACGGCCGCCCCGACCGATCCGGCCATGACATTCACAACCGCGAACGGGGATACGCTTTCCCGCATCCTGAACTTCCTGACCCTTCGCCAGTTCTACCATGAAGCGGTCGACGTGACCATCACAACCTCCGATGATGTCAGCGGCATTGCCGGGCTCTACTGGAAAATCGGAGCCGCCGGGCCGATCCAGACGACGACCGAGGATCATGTGACCTTCACGCTTCCGTTGGGATTCACCGGAACGGTCACTGCATACGCCGTGGACGCAGCCGGGCTCGCCTCCAGCAGCGTCGTCAGTGACGGGACGGCCCTGGAAGCCGTGAAACCGGTTATCACGACACAGAACGACCTGTTGCAGATCAAGGTCAAGGCGGTCGTGGATGTCACGGTCGACGATACCGTCGGCCTCGCGTTGATCCGCACCCGGGTCGGACTCGAAGCCTATCAGACCATCGACCTGGTCACGGCCGGGACCGATCCGGTCGTCACATCCGCTTTCACCATGGAGATCCCGTTCACCGGCACAACCTCCGAAGCGTACGTCGTCCAGATCGAAGCCACCGACCTCGCAGGCAATATTGAAACCCGATCGCTCAGCATCCTGCCTCCGTCGGTCATCGCCCGGATCCTGCTGCTTCCGGACCCGGCCACCGCTCCGAATGACGATGTCCTCGACAGCGAAACGGACATCCGGGACACCAAGCGCCTGTATGACATGCTGACCGCCGAGGAGAAGAACGGGCTGCCCGCCGGCATTGAAACCCGATTCGACCAGTTGCTGGCGCGCATGACCCAGCTGCTCCAGATCATCTCCAGGGACGAAGACACCGGCGTCGAGGCCGATGCCATCGGCACCGCCGTCCGGATCGAAGAACTGAACGACCAAGACGCCAGCCTGATCCGGATCGAACTGATGGTGGAGAAAAACACGGAGCAGTCCGTACCCAACTTTGTCATCACCGCCGACGCGGCACTCAGTCAGCAGGACCGCGAGATCCTGCAGTCCTTTGACATCTTCCTGCTCAAGACCGTCACGTCGCAAACCGGCCAGTCCCAGTCCGGCAAGGTCGGCAACGAAGACATCACCGGCCTCATCACGATCCGCCTGCCGGTTCCGCCCGAGTTCGAGAACCGCCAAAACCTGCAGGTCGTCTACATCGCCAATGACGGAACCGTGACGCCGCTGCCGACAACGCTCGTGACCATCGACGGGCAGAAGTACCTCGAATTCACGACATCCCACTTCTCGACGTACGCCATCGTCGCGGATATCCCGGTGGCCTTGCCGGACACGGGTGAAACCGGTTCCACCGCCGGACTGCTGATCCTGTCGGCCGCCCCGTGCGCCTGGATCCTGGTCATATTGAAGAAGCGGCGCTCAAGACGCTCCGGACAGGCGATCTGATCCGGAAAAGGCACGGATGCCACAATAAATCGGCGGTCTGCGAACAACGCAGGCCGCCGATTTAAGTTCTTGCGTTTCCTGGACGATTCGTTATGATGTAAGCAGGTTGCAGGATTCGTCCGACAATATATTATGAATTTGACAAACCGGCGTACACATCCAGTTTACAAAGAACGCAGCATGTACCGACAACCGTGACAGGAGCGCCGTATGAACATGACCATTGAGACCAAGGACCTGATTGAGTGCATGGCGGACGCCATCGACCTGATCAATCCCGAGATCCATCACCACCACCGCCGCGTCATCTGCGTCGCACACTATCTCGGCGAGCAGATGGGATTGCCGGCCAACCAGATGGAGAACCTGACCATCGCCGCCGCGGTCCATGACATCGGGGCGCTGACCCGCAAGTCCCAGCAGTCGATTTTCCGGTTCGAGGACAACGACAGCGCGCATGCGGTTTACGGATCCAACCTGCTTGACGTTTTTCCCCCGTTCCATCATGTCGCCCCGATCGTCCTGCATCACCATGCGCACTGGCCGGCAGTGCGCTCCGCGATGTCCACGGGGGAGAACGTTCCGCTCGAGAGCCAGATCCTGCACCTGGCAGACAGGTTGTCCGTCCTCATCGGCGAGGATTTCACGCTGACCAAAGCGGGATCGATCGCAAGCCGGATCACCGAAAAATCCGGCACCTGGTTCAAGCCCGATCTTGTCGCGGCGTTCAACATGGTCGCGAAAAAGGAGAGCTTCTGGCTCGATACCAAGGACGCGATGGCCAACCGGATCATCAAGCGCAACCTGGTGCGGAACCTGCAGCTGACATCCGAGAGCCTGCAGTCCCTCGGGAGGATGTTCCGTCAGATGATCGACTTCCGCAGCAGCTATACCGCCGCGCACTCGGCGAGCGTCGCGATCATCGCGGCCGTGCTGGCGGACAAGATGGGGTTCTCCGAAGAAGAGTGCCAGATGATGCATGTGGCCGGCGATTGCCACGACATCGGCAAGCTGGCCGTACCCGAGTCGGTCCTGGACAAGGGCGGCACCCTGCTGCCCGAAGAATACGCCGTCATCCGCAGCCATACATATTACACCGACCGCCTGCTCTCGGCCATTCCCGAGTTCGATTCCATCCGCGTCTGGGGCGCCCTGCACCACGAGCGCATGAACGGATACGGCTACCCGTTCAAGTACAGCAGCGCGCAGATCCCGATGGGGTCCCGCATCATGGCCGTTGCGGATGTATTCACAGCCACCACGGAAGACCGGCCGTACCGCGAAGGCATGCAGCCGGGCGAAGCCTTGCAGGTCGTCACGAACATGGTGGGCAGCGGGATGCTGGATCCCCGTGTCGTCCATACGCTGGACGGCAACTTCGACGAAATCATGGGCTATCGGGCGGAGGCGCAGCAGCAGGCCCTTTCGGACTTCAAGGCGTTCTACAGCTGAATAAGTTCGCCCGCACTTGCTAAATCATCAATCCAAACCTGAACCGCCGCGTCGCTCGGCATTCGCCAATCGCCGCGCGGTGACAGCGTCACCGAGCCGACTTTCGGGCCGTCCGGGAGGCAGGACCGCTTGAACTGCTGCGCGAAGAACCGCCGGAAAAACAGGCCCAGAACCCGCCGGATCACCGCGTCGTCATATTGTCCCCGGAACGCGATGCGCGCGACGCGCAGGATCTTGGCGGGAGCGAATCCATACCGCACCGTATAGTACAGGAAGAAGTCGTGCAGCTCGTACGGGCCGACGATCTCTTCGGTCTTCTGCGCGATCTTGCCGGCGTCGTCGGGCGGCAGCAACTCGGGGCTGACCGGCGTGTCGACGATGTCCTCGAGCACGGCCCGCAGCTCGTCCGGGCTGATCGACGCGGCGTACCGGACCAGGTGGCGGACCAGCGTCTTGGGGATCGAGGCGTTGACGCCGTACATCGACATGTGGTCGCCGTTGTAGGTCGCCCAGCCGAGCGCCAGCTCGGACATGTCGCCGGTGCCGACGACCAGTCCGTTCATCTGGTTCGCGATGTCCATGAGGATCTGCGTGCGCTCTCGCGCCTGCGCGTTTTCATACGTTGTGTCGTGGATCGCCGGATCATGCCCGATGTCGCGGAAGTGCAGGCTCACAGCCTCCGAGATCGGGATCTCGCGCAGCGTCGCCCCCAGGCTGCGGGCCAGCGCGACCGCGTTGGAGTACGTGCGGTCGGTCGTGCCGAATCCCGGCATGGTGACCGCGACGATGCCCGTATGGTCCAGCCCGAGCATGTCGAACGCGCGTGCGGTCACGATCAGGGCCAGTGTGGAGTCAAGACCGCCGGACAGCCCGACGGCGGCGCAGCGGCAGCCCGTGTGGGCGAGGCGCTTCTTCAGGCCGGAGGACTGGAGGTTCAGGATCTCCTCACACCGCTCGGCCAGGTCGCGCGGATCGGACGGGACAAACGGGTGCGGGTCATACGCGCGCTCCAGCCGGAGCGGGACGATCGGCAGGTCGAAAGCGACCCGCCGGTAGGCGAGCACACCGTCCGCGTCCCCGCTGCCGAACGTCGTCTGGCGCCGGCGCTCCGCCTGCAGCTGCTTCAGGTCTACATCCGCGTGGATCCACCCGGTCGTGAACCGGCGGGACTCCGCCAGCGCGCGTCCGTTTTCATAAATCAGGTTGTGCCCCGAAAACACCAGGTCGGTCGTCGACTCGCCCTCGCCCGCGTCGGCATACAGGTAGGCGCAGACCAGCCGGGCGGACTGGCTTTTCAGCAGCGTATGCCGGTATGCGGCCTTGGCGATGACCTCGTCGCTCGCGGACAGGTTGGCGACCAGCGTGGCGCCCGCCATCGCGGCGGCGCAGGAGGGCGGAACAGGGACCCAGACGTCTTCACAGATCTCGATCGAAAAGACAAAGTGGGGAAGCGACACGCATTCGAACAGCAGGTTCGTGCCGAATGGAACGACCTTGCCCCCGAACGGGAGCTCGTCCCATTCCGGGCCGGGTGAAAAGTGCCGTTTCTCATAGAACTCGGCATAATTGGGGATGTGCGTCTTGGGAACCAGGCCGAGGAGCTCGCCGTGGTACAGCACAGCCGCGCAGTTGTACAGGCGTCCGCGGGCGGCGACCGGCAAGCCGACCAGCAGCAGGGTGTCCAGCCCGGACGTTTCGGCGGCGATTCGTAAAAGTTCGGCACGCGCCCGGTCGAGCAGCGCCTCCTGCAGGAACAGGTCGCCACAGGTGTAGCCGGTCAGGCAGAGCTCGGGGTACACGACCAGGCTGACGCCGGCCGCGGACGCCTCGCGCGCGATGGCGACAATGGCGTCGGCGTTGTGCCGGCAATCGGCGACCCGTATGGCCGGAGTCGCGGTCGCGACCCGAATGAAGCCGTCTCTCATGGGGTTCCTCCCGCTGTAGTGGATATCCTGTCCATTATAAACCCGGCCAGCAACGTACGCCAACCCGTGGTCGTTGGCGCGCCAACCTGCACACTGGTTTGTTGCCCGCCGTCCGGCGGCGTGATACGCTGATGGCACAGAAACACACTGGAGGCAACCATGAGCGGCATTCCTTCCGATATCGAAATCGCGCAGGGCGCGGAACTCCTCCCCATCGAGACCATCGCGTCCGGACTCGGGTTGGGTCGCGACGACCTGGAACTTTATGGAAACTATAAGGCGAAAGTCGGGTTTGCCGCGATCGAACGCGCCGCGCAGCGCCCGTCCGGCAAACTCGTACTCGTCACCGCGATGTCCCCCACGCCGGCCGGCGAGGGCAAGACGACCACGACGGTTGGGCTAGGCGACGCCCTGCGCCATATCGGAAAAAAGTCCGTGATCGCCCTCCGCGAGCCGTCGCTGGGACCGGTGTTCGGCATGAAGGGCGGCGCGGCCGGCGGAGGCATGGCGCAGGTCGTCCCCATGGAGGACATCAACCTGCACTTTACCGGCGACATCCACGCGGTCGGCGCCGCCAACAATCTCCTCGCCGCCATGATCGACAACCACATCTATCAGGGCAACGCGCTCGGCATCGACGGCCGCCGTGTCACCTGGCGCCGCTGCATGGACATGAACGACCGCCAGCTCCGCTTTATCACCGACGGGCTCGGCGGCAAGGGCAACGGCATGCCCCGTGAAGACGGGTTCGACATCACGGTCGCTTCCGAAGCCATGGCCGTGCTGTGCCTGGCCGACGGCATCGAGGACATGAGAAACCGCCTGCGCCGCATGGTCGTCGGCTATACGTTCGACGACCAGCCCGTCACGGCCGGCCAGCTGCACGCGGAGGGCGCCATGACCGCGCTGCTGCGCGACGCGATCAAGCCCAATCTGGTGCAGACGCTCGAGCACACCCCCGCGCTGGTGCACGGCGGCCCGTTCGCGAACATCGCGCACGGATGCAACAGCCTGGCCGCCACCCGCCTGGCCCTCCATCTCGGCGACTATGCGGTCACCGAGGCCGGTTTCGGCGCCGACCTGGGCGCGGAAAAATTCATCGACATCAAATGCCGCGCCGCCGGGCTTCGTCCGGACGCGGCCGTCGTCGTGGCCACGCTGCGCGCGCTCAAGCATCACGGAGGCGTTTCCCGGGACCGCCTGAGCCTCGAGGACACGGAAGCCGTTGCGCTCGGGCTGCCCAACCTGATGCGCCACATCAAGAACCTGACCCAGGTCTTTGGGCTGCCGACCGTTGTCGCGATCAACCGTTTCCCGACCGATACCGACGCGGAATACGCCGTCGTTCGCGCCGCCTGCGAAGCGGTCGGCGTCAAGGCGGTCCCGTCGGACGTGTGGGCGCAAGGCGGGGCCGGCGGAGTCGAACTGGCGAACGAGGTCGTCCGGCTGGCCGATATCGGTTCGCCCGGTTTCCGGTTCGCCTATGAGCTCGACCGCACGCTCGAGGGAAAGATCACATCGCTGGCCTGGGACGTCTATGGCGCCGGCGGCGTCGATTTTTCACCATCGGCGCAGAAAGACCTCAAACGTTACCATGAGCTTGGTTATGGCAACCTGCCCGTCTGCATGGCCAAGACGCAATACTCTTTCACCGACGACGCCTCGCGGACCGGCGCACC
>CAZNGQ010000060.1:0-13244 GCA_964572095.1 uncultured Oscillospiraceae bacterium | reverse complement strand
ACGTCTTCACGATCACCGGCCGCGGCACCGTCGCTACCGGCCGCGTCGAGCGCGGTGTTGTCAAAGTCGGTGATCCCGTCGAGATCGTCGGTCTGCAGGATGCTCCCCGCGGTACGGTCGTCACCGGCGTCGAGATGTTCCGCAAACTGCTTGACCAGGCCCAGGCCGGCGACAACATCGGTGTGCTGCTTCGCGGCGTCACCCGTAACGAAGTCGAGCGCGGACAGGTCATCTGCAAACCCGGCTCCATCAAGCCGCACACGCATTTCACCGGTCAGGTCTACGTCCTGACAACCGCCGAGGGCGGCCGTCACAAGCCGTTCTTCTCCGGCTACCGTCCGCAGTTCTACTTCCGCACGACCGACGTCACCGGCGTCGCCGAACTGCCCGAGGGCGTCGAGATGTGCATGCCTGGCGACCACGTCACGATCACCGTCAAGCTGATCACCCCGATCGCGATGGAGCCCGGACTCAAGTTCGCCATCCGTGAAGGCGGCAAGACCGTCGGTTCCGGCACCGTCTCCACCATCATCGAGTGAGAATGCCTCTCGCGCAGTGACTGCATCCATTCCGATACAGATGAGAAGCCGCCTCCTTCGGGAAGCGGCTTCTTCGTATCTTTTGTCACTTGCCGAGTCCGGATCGAACGGTATAATGGTAGCAGTAAAGCGGAATCCATTGGAAAACCGGATATCCGAAGACAGAGGCGGCCAAAGCATGCGCAAACAAGCCCCGAAACCCATCGACATCAAACCCGACGAATCCCCAAAGCCTGAGACGCCTGTCCGAATCAAGCGCAGACGCCGCCCGGCCTCCCGCGGACGGGCGGACCGGGTCGTATCGCGCGAGTCCGCGATTGTGCTGCGCATGCCGCTGGTACCGCTGAGGGGAACCAATGTGTTTCCGAAGCTTTCCCTGACCTTCGATGTTGCGCGCGAGGGCTCCAAGAACGCGATCAAAGACGCCATGGCCGGGGATCAGATGGTGTTCCTTGTCGCACAGCGCGAGATGGATATCGAGTGGCCCGAACGCACCGACCTGTACGACATCGGCTGCGTCGCCCGTATCCGCCAGGTACTGGAGATTCCCGGTAACGACACCGTCAAGGTTCTGGTGGAAGGCCATGCGCGGGCGCATCTGGACTCGATCGTATCCGATTCGCCGCATATCGTCGCGGAAGTTCGCGAGTCCCTGATCGTTCTGCCGGAGAATGAAACGCTCGCCCTGGAAGCCTACCGCCGCCAGATGATCAAGGCATACGAACGGTACGCGATGACCAGCGGCAAACTGTCGCCGGAAGCGCTCGTCTCGATCAACAACATCCGAGACGCCGGCCAGGTGGCGGACACGGTCGCAGCCAACGTGTTCAGCTCCTATACGGACAAGCAGGCGATTCTGGACGCGATCCACCCGCTGGAGCGCTCGGAACGGGTTCTCGCATTGCTGGCGCACGAGAACAGCATTGCCTCCATCGAAAAGGAAATCGGCGAGAAGGTCAGGGCCAGCATCGAGAAGGGACAAAAAGAGTATTACCTGCGCGAACAGCTACGCGTCATCCAGTCGGAACTGGGCGACAAAGAGGGCACGCAGGATGAGGTGGACGCGTGTCTCCGCCTTCTGGCGGCAAGCGGCATCCCGGACGAATACAAGCCGAAAGTCGAGAAGGAGATCCACCGGCTTTCGCGGATTCCTTCCTCCTATCCGGAGGGTTCCGTATTGCGAACGTATCTGGATACCGTCTTCGAGCTGCCCTGGGGCAAGACCGATCCCGAGCGGCTCTCCATTCCCAACGCCAGACGCGTGCTGGACCGCGACCATTATGGCCTGGAAAAGGTCAAGGAGCGTGTGCTGGAGTATCTGGCGGTCCGTAAACTGCGCACCGAAAGCGGCGACAATTCGATGAAGGGGCCGATCCTCTGCTTTGTCGGGCCCCCCGGCGTCGGCAAGACCTCCATCGCCAAATCCATCGCCAGCGCACTGGGACGCAAGTATGTCCGCATGTCGCTCGGCGGCGTCCATGACGAGGCGGAGATCCGCGGACATCGACGTACTTATGTCGGCGCGATGCCCGGCCGGATCGTCAATGCCATACGCCAGGCCGGCACGGACAACCCGCTGATCCTGCTGGACGAAATCGACAAGCTGGGAAGCGACTACCGCGGCGACCCGTCCTCCGCCCTGCTCGAGGTTCTGGATCCGGAACAGAACTACGCCTTCCGCGATCACTATCTGGAGATCCCGTACGACTTGTCGCATGTCCTGTTCATCACGACGGCCAACACGGCCGATACGATCCCGCAGGCGCTCTACGACCGTATGGAAATCATCCATCTGCCGGGCTATACAGATGCGGAGAAACTGGAGATCGCGGCACGCCACCTGGTTTCGAAACAGATGAAGGCGAACGCGATCCCGACCACCAGGCTGCTCATCGGCAGAAGCGCTTTACGCGGCCTGATCGAGTGGTATACCCGGGAAGCCGGTGTCCGGCAGCTGGAACGGGAGATCGCTCGCCTATGCCGCAAGGCGGCGATCCGAATGGCGGAAAAAGGGGAAGAGCGAATCGAAGTCGATCGCAAGGACCTGGAGAACCTGCTCGGCAAACGCGTCTTCCGGGTCGACATGGCTTCCCGCGTGGATCAGGTCGGCGTCGCGACCGGGTTG
The DNA here is from genome assembly GCA_964572095.1 of uncultured Oscillospiraceae bacterium. Classification (GTDB taxonomy): domain Bacteria; phylum Bacillota; class Clostridia; order Saccharofermentanales; family UBA5734; genus JAAYKS01. The sequence goes on along the minus strand of CAZNGQ010000060.1, from coordinate 10,580 downwards.
GCCTGGACCAGCGCCGGAGGGGACACCCTGTCGATCGAGGTCAACATCATGCCTGGAAGCGGCCATCTGGAATTGACCGGCCAATTGGGAGACGTCATGAAGGAATCGGCAAAAGCGGCCATTTCGTACCTGCGTTCACTGGCTCCTTCGCTCGGCCTGGCCGAGGACCATTTCTCCAAACACGACATCCATGTTCATGTGCCCGAGGGCGCCACCCCCAAGGACGGCCCGTCCGCCGGCATCACGCTTGCGACGGCGCTCTGCTCGGCACTGACCGGCCGTCCGGTCCACCACAATATCGCCATGACCGGCGAAATCACGCTGCGCGGCCGCGTGCTCCCGATCGGCGGACTCAAGGAGAAAGTGATCGCGGCGCGGCGCGCCGGAATCGACACGGTGCTGGTTCCGGAAGAAAACGCCCGCGATGTGGACGAGATCCCCGCTGTGGTACGCGACAAGGTCAAGATTGTTTTTGTCAACAACGTCGCCGATGTTCTCCGGCTTGCGCTGGTCTGAGGCGAAGTAAATCCCGGCCGCCTTCGCCCGGTGCCTATTTGACACGTGCGCGGCGATCTCCCGGCGGAGCGTCGCGTTGCCGTGGTATAATTCTCTTTGTCGCGTAAACAAACATGGACGGCAACGGAAAAGGACAGAATATGCGTGAGTTGATCGAAAAAGTTCTCGAGGCGAATCTGGAACTGCCGGCATTGGGTCTGGTGGTTTTCACATGGGGAAATGTCAGCGCGATTGACCGGGCCCAGGGCCTGGTCGCGATCAAGGGAAGCGGGATCCCGTACGAGGGGATGACCGCCGGGGACATCGTCGTCCTGGATCTGGAAGGGCGGCCGGTACACGGCAGCCGCAGGCCCAGCAGCGACGTCGAGACCCATCTGGAGCTGTATCGCCGGTTTCCCGGAATCGGGGGGGTCGTTCATACGCATTCCCGCTGGGCAACGGCATGGTCGCAATCCTGCCGGGATCTCCCCGCGTTCGGGACAACGCATGCGGACACCTTCTACGGACCGGTTCCATGCACGCGGCAACTCACGGAGACCGAAATCAACGGTGCCTATGAGTACGAGACCGGACGCGTGATCGCCGAGACATTCGAAAGCCGGCCGGTCGATCCCGCGGCGGTGCCGGCCGTGCTGGTGGCCGGCCACGGTCCATTCTGCTGGGGCCGGGATGGCGCGGATGCCGTCCACAACGCGGCGGTACTCGAAGAGTGCGCCATGATGGCGCTGCTGACCGAGGCACTGGCCCCGGGCGCCGCGCCGATCAGCCAAGCATTGCTGGACCGCCACTATCTGCGCAAACATGGGAAAAACGCGTATTACGGTCAGGCCGAGGGCTGAGCGATGCAGTTGGACCCTCTGTCTGCCTTTCTTCTGACCAATGCGGTTGGAGCCATCGGCGGGATTCTGTTTTATCGACTCAAGGTACCGGCCGGCGCCATGATCGGCTCGATGATCGCGGTGCTCGCGTTCAACCTTCTGGTCGGATCGGCGTATTACCCTAGCGAGATCCGGCAGTATGTCCAGATCTTTTCGGGCATCCTGATCGGAAGCCGGATCCAGCGCAAGGACATCGGTGAACTGAAGAAAGTCATCGTTCCCAGCCTGCTGCTGCTCGTCGGGATGTTCACGCTCAACCTGGCGTTCGCGCTGCTGTTCACGCGGTTCGGCGGGCTGGACATCAACACGGCGCTGTTCGCCTCCGCACCGGGCGGCATGGCGGACATGGCGCTGATTTCGGAAGCCCTCGGCGCGAATACCGCCCAGGTCGCGATGCTGCAGCTGCTCCGCATCCTTTTCATCATCTCGCTGTTCCCGATCCTGTTCAAATGGCTTGCCGCGCGCGGCTGGAGCCTGATACGAAAAAAAAGCGGGCCATCCGGAACGGCATCCCTGGATCCCGCCGCGATCGTTCCACTTCTTGCCGATTGTGCCGATGTCCCCATGCCTTCGGCAAGCCGGAGAGAATCCGCTGGGACGGACAAGCCGACTCATCTGCCGCTTCGGGCGAGAATCCGCTCCATGGCCGGTACGATCCGAATCGATCCGGTCAAAGCGGGCCGGTTCCTGCTGACGGTCGCCGTCGCGATAGCCGGTGGACTTCTTCTCGCCAGTGTCGGCATGCCGGCCGGAGCGATGATCGGCGCCATGCTGGCGACCGCCGCCCTGGGAATCTTGTCGGGTAAATCGCTGTTCCCGAAGGGGCTTCGGCCGGTGATCCAGATCTCGGTCGGATCATTCCTCGGCACGCGGATGACGTCCGAGAGTCTGCTGTCCCTTCGCGAGCTGCTGGTTCCGGCGCTGATCATGCTGGTCGGCCTGATCGCCGCCTCCCTGTTGTTCGGCTACGTGATCCACAAGATCACGAAACTGCCGATCGCCACCTGTTTCATGGCCAGTACGCCCGGCGGACTGGCGGAAATGTCGCTGATCGCCGAGGAACTGGGTTGCGACGCCCCCAAGATCGCCGTCATGCACACATTCCGGCTGGTCATGGTGATCCTGCTTTTCCCGACGCTGTTGAGAATCCTGTCAGGAATCCTGACTTGAAAGAGGTTGCTTCGTGCTAGAGATTCTGTCGTTCAGCTTCGAGGCTGTCTTTCCGCTTCTGTTTCTGCTTGTCATCGGCTACTACCTGAAGCATATCGGGCTGATCGACTCCAACATGCTGGAGAAGTCCAACAAGCTGGTCTTTCGGCTGTTTCTGCCGGTTCGGATCTTCAGCGACATCTACCAGCTGGACCTGGCACAGGAGTTCGACTTGAAGCTGATGCTGTACGCCCTCGGCGGCGTGGTATTCTCCATTTTGCTGATGCTGGCCATCGTGCCGCGGTTTGTCCGTGAAAACGGAAAGCGGGGGGCGATCATCCAGGCGATCTACCGAAGCAACTACATCATCTACGCGATTCCTCTGGCGACAAACATGTTCGGGGAGGAAGGGGTAGCCCCGACCTCCATGCTTCTTCCGATGGTCATGATCCTGTTCAATGTCGTCGGTGTGATCATCTTGTCCGCGTTCTCTGAGAAGCGGGACGAGAACCAGACCCTTGCCGAAGGGTTGAAAAGCACCCTGATAGAAATCGCCAGAAATCCATTGATTCTCGGATCGGTCGCCGGCATCGTCTTTTCGCTGTTTCACATTCCGTTGCCGGGGGTGTTCGCAAAAGTGGCGACGCAGCTTGGCGGGATCGGTTCGCCTTTTGCGCTGCTGCTGCTGGGCGCCCAGTTTGACTGGTCGCGCGCCAGGGGAAACCTGAAGATGAGCTCGACCGTGTCGCTCGTCCGACTTGTGCTGATGCCCGTCATCCTGCTGTCGTTCTGCATTTTGGTCGGCGGATTCCGGGGCGCCCAGCTTGGCGCGCTTTTCAGTCTTTTCTGCACACCGACCGCCGTCAACAGCTATGTCATGGCGAAAAACATGCACAACGACGCGGACCTTGCCGGCCAGATTGTCATCATGACGACACTGCTTTCCGGGTTCACGATCTTCTGCGGGGTCGCGCTGCTGCGCGGACTGGACCTGTTCTAGTATAATATCGGACAACCGGATGATGGAAACCGCACGGTCGAGACAGACACGACCAGAATCGGACGGAGGCATTGGAATGGGTATCTTCAGCAAGAAACGAAGCGACGGGATTCTGGTCCGCGACATCGATCCGTATGCCATGCTGCTGCCGTACGTCATGAGGGGACGCAACGAGTCCGCCGTGTACTACAGCAAGTCGATCGACGTCACGCCGGCCTTGGAGTATCTCGCCAAGCGGAAGGAAGAGGGCGACTACATCACGGTGTTCAACCTGATCATCGCCGCGATCAAGAAGACGATGGAGACCCGGCCGAAGCTCAACCGGTATATCGCCGGGCGGCGGGTCTACATGCACAAGAACTTCGAGGTGCTGTATGTCGTCAAGCGCAGCCTGACGGATACGGCCGGGGATTCGATCGCCAAGGTGGTGCTGGAACCGACGGACGATCTGCTTGCCGTCGCGAAGAAAGTCAATGAGCACAATCGGGAACTCAAGGCCGGCATGGAAAAGGGCGACGACAAACTCATGAAACTGACATCCTGGATGCCGCGCTGGCTCCTGCGTTTCCTTGTCAGCCTGATCCGTGTCGCGGATTTCCACGGGCTGCTCCCGACGTTCCTGATCGATATCCTGCCGTTCTATTCGAGCATCTGGATCTCCAACCTGGGATCCATCGGAGCGGACGCGCCGTTCCATCACCTGTACGAGATCGGAACGACATCGGTTTTCATGACGATCGGCCGGATCGAGGAAAAGACCGTTCATACGGATCACGGCGATGTCACCCGCAAGTTCATCAACCTGATGTTTACGCTGGACGAGCGCATCTGCGACGGATTCTACCTCATTCGCTCCCTGCGCCTGTTCGAGCGGTTTGTCGCCAAGCCGCACCTGATCGACCGTGCGGCATCGGATGACGAGAGCGTAAAGAACCGGAATTCTTACTGATTCCCCTAATCCATTGACGGCCTCGGCCGACCATCGCATTGCCGCGTGGTCGCCGGGGCCGTTTGTCATTTCTTCCGGAAGTGATGGCGGATGTAAGTCGCGAACTGACCCGCCAGGAGCCGGACGCGATACAACAGAAGGCTTCGTTCAGCCGTTATCTCCCGCAGCATGAGCTTCACAGGCTTCGCGGTATCCTCGCGGATCCTTCTGGCGAAGACCAGCGTGCTGACGAGCCGCAAGGCGAGGGAGACCATCAGCAGGATGTGGAACGCGTTGAGTTCCTGGCCCATCAGGAACGGGATGCCCCGCCCGCTGAGGCGCGGGGCCAGAAAATCGGACAGCGCGCCGCCGATCAGCATGGCCGGCACCACCCCCAGGAGAATCGTACTGATGGAACGCGCGGACAGGTATACGGAGCGTTTTTCCGCCGACGCGAAAAAGATGGACATGTTCATGACGCTCAGGTCGACCGTCGTGATGAAAATCCCGCCGGAGATGTTGATCAACGCAATCAGGAACAGGGTGTCGGGAGTGACGAACAACCAGACGAACGGTGTCATGCAGACAAATGCGCAGGAGAGCAGCAGCACCGGCCGGTTGCCGAACCGGTCGTTCAGCCTGCCCATCCGGCTGATGAACAGGAAGGTCGCCACACCGGGGACGATCTGGGCGAACAAGGTCTGCTGTCCCAGCGTCACACCGAGGGTGTTGAGCATGTATACGTTGAAGTACGGTCCCGCCAGGTTGAGTGAAAAATACCAGGCGATGCTGAATACCAGGAACGGGCGGTAGTTCCGGTCGCGGAACGGTTCCAGAAACGATCGGAGCCGGACCGGCTTGAACGTGCTCCGGTCCATCGGCTGGTACGCTGTCTCCGGCGGGCGGATGCGCAGGTAGGACAGCGCGTCCGCGATGCCGGACAAGGCCGCGAGCGTGAACAGGATCGTGTACTTGTAGGGGTTGTTCTGCAGGAAGGGAAGAAGGGCGGCCAGAAGCAGCGCGAAGCCGACGTTGAACAGGGTGATCATGCGCTGCCGCGTGCCGAAATACTGGCCTTTGCAGGAAGAAGGGATCAGGGAGCCGAACCAGGTGTTCAAGCCGATGTCGCCGATCCACAGCAGGCAGGAGCCGAAGAACATCACCGCTACGGCCAGCAGGATGGAGATCGCCGGCGAAAGGCCGCCGGTCAGCAGCGGGACGATGCCCAGGAGAATGAACAGCGGCTTGAGGAGCAGCCAGGACAGGATGCTGATCTTCTTTATGCCGCCATGCCGGGCGAGATAGACGGAAAACGGGATCTGGATCAGGATCGTGAACTGCGGAATCGTAAGTATGGCGCCGTACAGTCTGTCGTTGAGCCCGAGTTCCTTCAGGTAGGCGGTAAAGATCGGGGAAGCACCGGGAAAACCGGTTATGACCGGGAACAGCGCGCCGACGCAAACCGCAAAAATCGCCAGATCCAGGTCGGAACGGGTTTTCCGGTCCAGGTGCGTACCATAGCCGGCGACGTAGTCGCTGCCGGGGCGCAGGCGGTTGCGTAAGGAATCCAGAGGTCGCATGTTCCGTGTCTCCGATCAGGACGGTCGTTTCGATGGCGGTCGGCCATGCGGCTCATGGAGGGGGCAGATGCCCGAGCAGTCGCAACAGACGACCGATGAACGAGTCTACATTGTAGACCATCGGCGGCGTATCCGGGAACAGGGCCGCCATCCGGATGGCATAAACGGCTAGAAACGCGAGGATCACGGCGAAACCGAACACCCGGAATGAACGGGTACGGAGGAAGCCGGGCTTCCACCCGATGACGAAGGGAAGCGCGGCCAGCGTCGCGACGCCGATCGGGAACAGCGGATGCATCCGGAACGCTCCGGCAACATCCCCTTGAAAGGCCAACCGGACGGCGCGGGTCAGGCCACAGCCCGGACAGGGGAGGCCGACCGTTGACTGCAGTACGCACGGCGTGCCCGACACGATCCAGGCGACAATGGCAAAGGCAGCCATCACGACAACGGGCACCCGGTTGTCCCGGATGAGAGTCCATAGCCGGACGGCTGCCTTCTTTACGCTGTCAATGGATCGGAACAGCGTCTCAGCCTTTCACCCAAAGTTCGTTGAGCGCCTCCTGGACCTGGTACTGCATGATGATTCCGCCGACACCGCCGATGAAGGAAAGAATGATCCACAGGATGAAGTTGGACTTGCTCGGCAGTCCGGCGCGGGTCTGCAACTCGACCACCGCCTCATCGATCTTGTACATGCCGACGAAAATCAACGGGAAGCAGAGGATCCCGACAAGGAAGTACAGGACGAAATTGATCCTCTCCTCGCCGAGCGCCGCGTTGATCTCCTTTGAGACCAGGTAATACCAGTAAATTCCGTAGACGCCGCATGTGATGATTGTCAGAAGGATGACGGTGATGGGATTGCGTTCGACTCCTCTTGGCATGGGGAACCTCCGTCTTTCGTGTTGATGACCGGCCTGCCGCTGGTGGACGCACAACCGCTTTTCTTTATTTTATGTGTACGAAAGAGGTAACGCAAGACAGCTCCGGCATTCTACCGGGCCGAGTCAGCCGCTGGACGGCAATTCGCCTCCGGCTTCGTCCGCCGGGGCGCGGTAGGACTCCCCGCCCGTCTCCAGGATCAGGGACATCACCCGGTCCGCCGGTTCGCGCAGCGCCCTGCAGATGGAGATGAACTTGCCGAGGGAGATGTTGTTCTCGCCATTCTCCACGGCGCAATAATAGGAGACATTGATCTCCGCCTCGTAGGCGAGGTCGGCCTGGGTCATGTTCCTCTTCACCCGCAACCGGCGCATGACGCCGCCCACCCGCTTTGGTTCGCCTTCGAATCCGCTGGACAAGACTCCATCCCCCTCGATGTGTGATCCCGGATGCCTGCCGATCGTCGTCCTTCAAAGAAGTCCATGAACGTAACCGTCTAGAGGATAGCGGATGGACAAACAGGGACGCAATCGGATATATACGAAGTCTGACCAGATATCTCAAAACCGAGTTGACCGGTACGGTTGCATCGGGTACGCCCATCTGCTATAACGTGTCCATGGCTAATGAAACGAGTTATACGGACGAGCCGCTGGAAGATGACGGCTCCACATTCGAGGACAGGCAGGAGCGTGTGGTCCTGGTCGGTGTCTCCTTGTCGGGAGCCTCGGACGGCGAGGACGAGGCCGAACGCTCGATGGACGAACTTGGCCTGCTGGCGGAATCCGCAGGCGCACTGGTCGTCGGACGCGCGCTGCAGCGCCGCGCGCGCCCGGAGGCCGCTACCTATGTCGGAAAGGGCAAGCTGGAGGAGGTCCGCGACGCCTGCGAGGCGCTGGACGCGGATACCATCGTGTTCGACGACGAGCTGTCCGGCGCGCAGATCCGAAACATCGAAGAAGCGACCGGCCGCAAGGTGATCGACCGGACGCTGCTGATCATGGACATCTTCGCCGCCCGGGCGAAAAGCCGGGAAGGCCGGCTGCAGGTCGAGCTGGCACAACAGAAGTACCGGTTGTCCCGGCTGGTCGGCATGGGCAAGAGCCTGTCCCGGCAGGGCGGCGGAATCGGCACGCGCGGACCGGGCGAGAGCAAGCTGGAGAGCGACCGCCGCCACATCGCCCGGCGCGTCAAGATCCTGAGCGACGCCATCGCGGAAGTCCGGAGCCAGCGGCAGCGTTCCCGTGACACGCGCCACGAGTCCGAGGTGTTCTCTGTCGCTTTCGTGGGCTATACGAACGCCGGCAAGTCCACCCTGATCAACGCGCTGTGCGACTCGACGCTTTATACCGAAGACCGGGTCTTCGCCACGCTTGACCCCGCTGTGCGAAAATTGCCGCTGGACGCTGGCGTGCAGGCAGTTGCGGTCGACACCGTCGGTTTCATCCGGAAATTGCCCCACCACCTTGTCGAGGCTTTCAAGTCCACGCTTGAGGAGGCGGTGCTTGCGGACCTGATCGTCCATGTCGTCGACGCGGCCGATCCGGACCGCATGCGGCAGATGGAGGTCGTCGAGGGGATCCTGCGCGACCTCGACGCATCGGACCGGCCCCGCGTCACGGTGTTCAACAAGACCGACCGCGTCGGGGCGCCGGTTTCCGCGGCCGTTCTGCCCCTGCCGGCCGACCGGTTGCCGGACAGTACGCTCGAAGTGTCCGCCGTCACCGGCCAGGGTCTTGACCGTCTTCGCGCCGTCCTGCGTGAAAAGGCCGGTGCCGGAACTGTACATGCGCGCATCCGCATTCCGTACGCCGACTCCGGCCTCGTGGACGAACTCCACCGGACGGCACGCGTGGAGTCGCTGGATTACACGGAGGACGCGATCGAGATGGTTGTTGTCATCTCGGCGTCCCGACTGCCCCGGATCGAGCGGTATCGGATCCGATAATAGTGAAACACTTATTTAGAATTTTTGTTTTACTTCTGAAATTGCTTGTGGACTTTTCCGTGATTGGGTAAAATAGTTTGTGTATCAAATCTTTTTTGCACGGGAGGTGGACCCATCCTCCGGATGGAAAGCCATGGACGATTATGAAGTCCGGTTCAACGACGTTCTGCTGGATATTTTCGACGGCATCCTGATCACGGAGGAGAAGGCGCTCCGGACCGGGAGTTTCAGCGACCTTACGATCGCCGAACTGCATACGCTGGAAAGCATCGGCCTGTATGACACCAAGACCATGAGTGAAACCGCCGCGGCACTGGGCGTGACGACCGGGACACTGACCGTGGCGGTCGACCGGCTTGTCCGCAAAGGGTATGTGACCCGCGAACGCGACATGGGGGACCGCCGCATCGTACGTGTCAAACTCACCCGAAAAGGCAAGCTCGCGTACCGCATCCACAACAAGTTCCACCGCCTTCTCGTCGAGCGCATCACCGACGGGCTGGACGAAGAGCGTCGCGACATCCTCCTCGGCATGCTGGAAAACATTTCCGGATTCATCCGCGAGCAGGTCCGGCGTTACGATTACGAACGCCGGTCGATCCGCGGCGAACTGACAAAGGAGACCTGATATGGCAGCAGGCAGGGACAGGCGCCAGACATTCGACAAGGTGGCCGGATCGATTTCTTCGGTCCTGTCGGTACCTGTGGAACAGCTGGGCGAAGATACCTCGCTGACCGCGGATCTGGTTGTGGATTCGCTGCTGATGTACGAGATCGTGATCGATCTCGAAGACATGTTCGACACCAGGATATCCGACAGCGCCATCGACCGGATCGAGACGATCGGGGACATTGTGGACTTCATCATGGCGGACGGCAATTGAGAGGAAGCACCATGCAGATTTTTAAAGGCATATCCCATTTCAAGGTGCGCGAGTTCAACGACCTGCGTGAAATGCTGCGGCAATCGACTGCGCTGTATGCGGACAAGGTGGCGTTCCGTTTCAAGGAGACCCCGAAAGCGGCCGTCCAGACGCGCAGCTACAAGGAATTCCAGGGCGAGGTGGAGCAGCTGGGCACCGCTCTCGTCGATCAGGGCCTTCTGGGCCGTCATATCGCCGTCATCGGGGAGAACTCCTATCACTGGTGCCTTGCCCATGCGGCGGTCCTTACCGGCGCCGGCATCGTGGTCCCGCTGGACCGCCTGTTGCCCGAGGAAGAGATCCTGAGCCTGCTGCAGCGCGCGGGTGTCACCGCAGTCCTTTACGACGGCGCTTTCCAGGGGGTCATGCAAAAGGCGGCGTCGACGATTGCCGGCATCACCCGTTTCATCTGCATCCGAACGTCTTCCCTGCGTGACAAGGGGGCGGAAGAACGGTTCGTGACGCCAGCCCAGGCAAAAGGCCTGTCCGGCCCTTGTTTTCTCCGGATGTCCGACCTACTGGCTGAAGGAACGGCCCTGCTCGCGAAAGGCTTCCGGGGATTTCTGGACGCGGTGGTCGACCCCCGTGTGATGGCGTCCCTCCTGTACACGTCCGGAACCACCAGCGCACCCAAGGGCGCGGTCCTGACTCACCGCGCGCTGGTGCACCACTACGCTTCGGCCGCCATGGCCCTTGATCAGCGGGCCTCAGACCGGGTTCTGCATGCCTTGCCGTTGTATCACTCGGCCCAGATGCATGTGTTCATGATGCCG
>CAZNGQ010000059.1:0-13450 GCA_964572095.1 uncultured Oscillospiraceae bacterium | reverse complement strand
TCCTGAGGCTCGAATTCCTCTTCGTAATTGTCGTATTCTTCGTAGCCACTGATGCGGTTCACGATGTTCTTAAAAAACCCTGCCATGTCAAACCCCCGATTCCAATGCTCGCGCATTTATCCGATACGCCGATTATACGAGGGGATTCCGGGGTGCACAACCATTCCGGGAAAGGCGTAAAGGGGATGTAACGGCCAGGAAACAAAGGGGCTCAGGGTGTCTGCGGGCTGTAACGTAAGGACGTTACACGGAGAAAATCAGGACAGGGCGCGCGGGCCGAAGATCGCGCCGCCGACGCGGACAAGGGTCGCGCCGGCCGGGATCGCGACAGTATAGTCGCCGCTCATGCCCATCGACAGCCGGCAAAACGAAGCCGGATCCACCAGCCCGGATGCGCGGATCCGGTCGAACAGCCGCCGGGCCGCGAGGAAGGTCCGCTCCGCTTCGGGCAGTCCACCCTCCAGCGGCGCCATGGTCATGAGGCCTTCCACCGCCAGCCCGGGGATTGCGGCCGTAGCGGCCAGCGACTCCATCGCGGCATCGGCTTCGAATCCGTGTTTCGAGGCCTCCCTGGCGATGTTGAACTGCAGCAGAACGGATGTGCATATCCCTTGGGCGGCGGAGCGGCGGCCGATTTCCGCCGCGAGTTCGATCCGGTCCACCGAATGGATCAATGTCGTCCGGCCGATCACATGCCGAACCTTGTTGGTCTGCAGGGTTCCGATCAAATGCCAGTGCGGAGTCAGCCCCTCGACGGACAACGCCTGCTGTTTGGACAGCAGCTCCTGAACGCGGTTCTCTCCCAGGTCGGACGCGCCTGCCCGGACCACTTCCGCCGCCGCGTCCGCGTCCGCGTTCTTGCTGACCGCGACCAGCACGACCTCGTCCGGATCGCGCCCGCAGGACCGGCATATTCCGTCGACCTTGCGCTTGAGCTCGAGGAACCGCCCCGCGGCGCCGGGCCCGACATCACGGATGGCATCCATCATCCCACCTGTTCCCCTTCCGTGACGGATTCCGGGTTGACGATGACGATCGTCGAAGCCTTCACACCGTAAGGATTGTCCCCAACAACCTCGACGACGGCATGGGACCGGTCCTCGTCGAGGATCCGGACTTCCGCCTTGCGCGCAAAACCGGAATGGATCACCATGATCCAGGCGGTTCCGTCTTCCCTCGTGATCGCACGGGCCGGCAGCTTCAGCCCGGAGACGGTCAGGGATGGAACCGTGATGCTGCATCCCACCGCGCGCCGGTCGAAGAGCCGGGCCACCTGGCGGTCCGAGGACAGCGTCAGGAAAACGCCGCTTTCCGCGGCAGCCGCGGATACGACCACGCAGTCCTCCAGGACGATGCCCTCGCCCGTAATGGAAACGCTATGCAGGCTGCCCGGTTCGAACCAGGCGGTCGACGCCTTGTCGACAAAGATCACCAGGTATTGGACCAGCCCGTTGGAGATCCGAGCGATCGGCACTCCGGCGGCCACCGGAGAAGGAACGGAGGCATACCCCTTGAGCGAGGCCAGATAGCTCCGGTACTGTTCCAACGTAATTTTCGGCAGGGTTGCGGGTGTCAGCTTGTCCTCCAACCCGTCCAGCCGATAGGAGACAATGCCGGGAGAGGGGCTGGTGATCGTTCCCGCGTTTTCGCCCAGCAGGGCCGAATAATAGGCGCGCTGGCTGGCCAGCTGGTCCAGGCGGGCATCCTTGAATCCCACCGTCATCATCCGGTTCTCCCTGCCTTCGATCAGAAGGTCCAGTGATGAGGCGTAGAGACCGGTGTTGGTCAGGATACCGTCGGCGGAATCCTTGCGGACCAACCGGACCAGGGACGCGATCTCCGCGTCCGCCTCGTCATAGACGGCCTTGGCGGCAGCCGCGTTGCCCTGGTCCATCAGCTCCATCTGGATTTCCGTGATCTGCTGTTCGCAGTTCTCCAGGTCCGCGATGGTCGACTCCATGCCGGGCTTGATGACCATGGCGATCTGGTTGTTCGCGGAGACGCGGATGCCCTCGGATGTGAGGGGTTTGACCGCCCCGTCGACGGGCGCGGTCAGGACGGCCTCGTCCCGCACGATGAGGGCCGATGCCTCGACGGCATGGACAATGCTGCCGTTCTGGATGAACTGGAACTGGGGATTGGGACTGCTTTTACGCAGGATGTTCAGGATCAGGACCAGAGTCAACAGCATGACCAGAACGAATACAAAGAAAGACCGAAGAACCCTCCCGCGCGATTTGCGGCGCTCGATGGCGGCCAGGCGGTCACGGGAGACCGGCGGCCGGGGAGATCCGGCCGGGGTTCCGGCACGCTGCCGGGCTCCGGGCTGTATCGGCTGCCGGCTCACAAGACCGTCCCGGCGTCCGACAGCGCCATCAGGCAGGCCAGCTTGACATTCTCGCAAACCAGGCCGCCCTGCATGTAAGCGGTATAGGGAGGCTTGACGGGTCCGTCCGCCGACAGTTCGATGGACGACCCCTGGACAAAGGTTCCGGCCGCCATGACGACGGGACAGTCGTAACCCGGCATGTCCCACGGTTCCGGCGTGACAAAGCTGTCCACCGGCGCGGCGGCCTGTACCGCCCGGCAGAACCGGAGGAGCGGCTCGGCTGAGCCGAATGTGATGGACTGGACGATGTCGCCGCGCCGGTCTTCCGACGAGGGCGATGTGTCATAGCCGGCCAGGCGGAAGACCGCGGAGGCGAACACCGCCCCCTTGAGCGCTTCCGCGACGGTATGGGGCGCCAGGTACAGCCCCTGCGCGATCGTCCGGTTCAGGCCGAGCGTCGGTCCGACATGCCCGCCCAGCCCGGGCGCGGTCAACCTGGCGGCGGCAAGGTCCACAAGGTCCCTCCGGCCGGCGACATAACCGCCGGTTGGGCACAGTCCTCCGCCGGGATTCTTGATCAGGGATCCCGCGCACAGGTCGGCGCCCGCCATGCAGGGCTCGACGTCCTCAACGAATTCACCATAGCAGTTGTCCACCATGACCACCGCATCACTGCCCGCCGCCCGTACGGTGCGGACGACCGCGGCGATGTCCTCCGTTGTCAGGGACCTGCGCCCGGTATAGCCGCGGGATTTCTGGATGAAAACCATCCGGGTCCGGCTGTCGATCGCCTGCGCGATGGCCGCGGGATCCGGATGCCCATCCGGGCCCAGCTCGACCTGGCGGTAGCCGATGCCGAACTCGCTGAGCGATCCGAGACCGCCCGGCGCGGGGCCTATGGTCGCGGCCAGCGTGTCATACGGCTTTCCCGTGACGGACAGCATCACGTCGCCGGGGCGAAGGATGCCGTACAGGCAGATGGCGATGGCCTGTGTGCCGGAGCAGATCTGCGCACGCACCAAGGCGGATTCGGCGCCGAACACAAGCGCGAACGCGCCGTCGATCCGCTCGCGGCCGGCATCGTCGTATCCATAGCCGGAACCCATGTTGAAATGGCTGTCCGAAAGACGGACCGCCTGCAGCGCGGAGATGACGCGCAGCTGATTGGATTCGCGGACCGCTTCGATCTGACGGAACCGCTCGGTCAGGAGCCGGTCCGCCTCGAGGCCGAGCGCGAACGCGTTTCGGCTGACACCGAAACGGGCGTACGAATCAAATGTCAAATACCGTAGACCTCCCTGGATGTCATCAGGCGGATTCCGCCCTTCTCCAGCTCCGCGGTCGCGCGGGCCGGATCCTCGACGCGGATCACCACGACGGCGTCCGTCGAGGCGCGGCCGACAAAGGCATACAGGTATTCAACCGAAATGCCGCCGCCGCTGAGGACGGACAGCGCCTTGTCCAGCATGCCGGGCGTGTCTTCGAGGGCGATGGCGATGACGTTGGTGGAACTGACGGTGAATCCTTTTTCGGAGAGTGCCAGGACGGCCTCCGCCGGCCGGTCGACAATCATGCGAAGGATGCCGTATTCGGTCGTGTCGGCGATATAGAGCGCCCGGATGTCGATGTTGCGCTCATGCAGGGTGCGTGTCACCTCGGCAAGCCTGCCGGACTTGTTCTCGAGAAAAACGGAAATCTGCTCAACAAGCATCTTGGCCACCTCCACGTAACACTTTCTGCCGGTCGCGGCCGGCGCCGACCGGTACGAATCCATGGTGCTTCTCCATCATAGCAGTCAACGGGACGGCACGCCATATCCAAGCCGGAAGGCGGCATGGTTGGCCGGTCGGAGCCGTTCGGCCATGACCGCATCGATCGCAGACGACCAAACATCTTCGGGGATGTCGGTCAGCGCGGCCATGGCGCCAAGCATGACGACGTTCACGGCCCTGGCGCTCCCGGCCTCGGCGGCCAACCCGAGCGCATCCATCCGCACCACACGTGCCTGGATTCCGCAGGCTTTCTCGAGGGTCTCCGCGATGTCGTCCGGATATTTCGCGGTCCCCAGGCTCACCGGCAGCGGCAGGATGTGTTGGCTGTTGAGCAGCGCCACGCCGTCACGGCGAAGCAGCGAGGCCCATCGCAGCCCTTCGAGCTCCTCGAACGCCAGCAGGAAATCCGCACGCCCCTCCCCGACGATCGGAGAGTGGACCTTGTCGCCCAGCCGGGCATACGTGATGACGCTGCCCCCGCGCTGGGACATGCCGTGGACCTCGGAGACTTTCACATCGAGCCCGAGGATCTGGGCGACCGCGCCCAGGATGCGGCCGGCCACCAGCGTTCCCTGCCCGCCGACTCCGGCGAGCACGATATCAAGAGATGGTTTTCCGTTGATCGTCATGTCACTTTTTCTCCTTGCTGAGCGCTCCGAATCGGCAGACACCGATACACAGGCCGCATCCGTTGCAGGTAGCCTTGTCGATGACCGGCTTCCCGTCGGGACCCGGGGTCAGGGCCGGGCACATCAGGCGGATGCAGGCACGGCATTTGGTGCATTTCTCGCTGTCCAGCACGGCGGTTTCCGTGCCCTTTCCTGTCGGGATCAACGCGCAGGGCCGCCGTCCGATGATCACGGATACCTCGGGCTTCGCCATCTCCTCGGCCAGGACTTTCTGCGAGGCAAAGGTGTCGGCCGGATCCACCACGCGGATGCTCCGGACCCCGATCGCGGCGCACAGTGCCTCCAGGTCGAGCACAGGCGCGGCCTGCATCCGGATGTCGAGCCCGGTGGACGGGTTCTGCTGGTGCCCGGTCATGCCGGTGATGGAATTGTCCAGGATGACCACCGTGACCGCGCTGCGGTTGTAGACGGCGTTGATCAGGTTCGTGATGCCGGAGTGGATGAACGTCGAGTCGCCGATGACCGCGACCGTGCGCGCGGACATCGCGGCGTCGGTCGCCTTGTCGGCGCCGTGCGCCATGCCGATCGACGCTCCCATGCAGACACAGGCGTCCATGGCGTTCATCGGGGCGAGCGCGCCAAGCGTATAGCAGCCGATGTCGCCCATGACGACGGCCTTGAGCCGGGAGAGGGCAAGGAACAGGCCCTTGTGCGGGCACCCCGCGCACATGACCGGCGGACGGCCTGGCGCGGCGGGAAGCAGGTCGCAGGAAAACGCGCCGTCGGTGGAACCCTCATCGCCGAGAACGGCCTGGATGGAGGACACGCTGTATTCGCCCAGCAGGGAGAACAGCGCCTTCCCCTCGCAGGCGATGCCGGCGGCCCGGATCTCGTTTTCAAGGAAGGGATCCAGCTCTTCGATGACCACGAGGCGGTCCACTGTAGAGGCAAAACCGGCGACCAGCTCCGTCGACAGCGGCCAGATCATGCCGAGCTTCAAAACCGACGCGTCGGGCAATGCTTCGCGGACGTACTCGTAAGCGACGCCCGAGGTCACGATGCCCAATCCGGACCCGCCGCGGTGAACGAAATGCAGCCCGATCTCAGCGGATGCCTCCTGAAGCGCAGCCTGTCGTTTTTCGACCAGGGCGTGACGAGCGACCGCCATGGCCGGCATCATGACGTTTTTTGCCATGTCGCGGACATATGGCCGGATGACCGGCGGCAGCACGTCGCCTTCCTCCACCAGGGAACGGGAATGGGCGACCCGGGTGGTCAGCCGGACCAGAACCGGCGTGTCATAATCCTCCGACAGCTGGAAAGCCGCCTGGACGAAATCCTTGCACTCCTGGCTGTCCGCGGGTTCCAGCATCGGCAGCTTGGCCGCCCGCGCGTAATGCCGGCTGTCCTGCTCGTTCTGGGAACTGTGCATGCCGGGATCGTCCGCCACGACGACCACGAGACCGCCGTTGACACCGACATAGGATGCGGTGAAAAGCGGATCGGCCGCCACATTGAGCCCGACATGCTTCATGCACGTCATGGCGCGCGCCCCGGCGATGCTGGCGCCGATGGCGACCTCCATGCCGACTTTTTCATTGACCGCCCATTCGCAGTGCAGGCCGCTGTACCGGGACATGCTTTCCGTGATTTCCGTGCTTGGGGTGCCCGGGTAGGAGGAGACCACCTTGACGCCGGCCTCGTATGCGCCGCGCGCGATGGCTTCATTTCCCAACAGGATGTTTTTCATGCTGACCTCTCATGGTTCATTATTGATGATGAAAGGCGAACCACCCGGTCGGGCCGTTCGCCTTTCGTCTTCCCGATTGCATTGCAGGAAGCGTCGAATGTCAGCCGGATGTCCGGTAAAAACCGGATCCGGCGCCCGCCTCGTCTATTCTAACGCGGGACGGAGCGTTATGCCATACGGGATCACGCACGAGCCGGGTTGTCGAACAGATCCGGAGGGGTTCGGTCAAACGAACTTCGCGCCTTCCGGAATCCTGGATTTCCCGGCGGTCAACAGACTCACGACCGGTGTGACGACCAGCGACACCGCGATGGCCAGAACGGCCAGCCGGGGCGCCCACTTGGTCGCGTCGGCCATGGTCTTTGCCAGCGCGATCCCGGTCGCGCCGAACACCACGGTACCCAGCCCGCAGAACATGCCGGCCCACGAGCCGGCCTTTGTGATCCATTTGGAGTACAGTCCCCAGATGTACGGGCCGATGAACGCTCCGGACACCGCTCCCCAGGAAAAGGCCATCAGGGTGACGATCGCGGTGTTGGTGGTGGCGACCAGGTAAGAGATGGCGACGAACACCAGGCACATGATCCGGATCGGCGTCATCTTGCTCTGTCTCATGATTGTCTTGGTAAAGGTGGGAGCGGATACCAGGACGACCGCGGCAAGGGTGGACATCGACGCGGAAAGCATCAGGATGACGAGGATCGCCATCAGCTCGGGGGACAGGATCGCCTGAAAAATTGCGGGCATGAGCGTATCGAGCTTGGCTTTGTCGAACGTTACGTTGCCCGTCTGGACCAGGGCGCGGGAGAAGCCGCCCATCAGGTAGGCGCCGCCGCTGATGATCAGCGCGCCGATCAGGCTGAAAATGGTGGCCTGCTTGCCGGCCGTCTTGCTCTTGATGCCGCTGTACTTGGATATCATCTGCGGCAGGCCGAACGTGCCGAAACTGGTCATGAGGACGAGGATCAGGAGACTGAACGCGTCCGGCCCTCCCATCGAGGTCAGGGAACCGGCCGGCACCCCCTTGTCGGAAATGGAAGCCAACGTATCGATGCCGTTGCGCAGGCCGCCCAGTACGTTCAGGATGCGTACAAAAATGACGATAACACCGGCGATCATGATGATTCCCTGGATCATGCTGTTGACCGCGGTGGAGATGTATCCGCCGAAGAACACATAGATGGCGGTGATCAGGGCGACGACCAGCATGCTGACCTTGATGTTCTCCATGAAGGTACCGGCGAAAAAGGTCTGCAGGATATAGCCGAGTCCCTGATAGACCGAGGCGGAGTAAGGGATGAGGAAGATGAAGATGATGATCGCGGCGGCCATCTCCATGTATTTGCTGTCATACCGCTTCTTGAAAAATTCCGCCAGCGTCGCCACGCCCATGTCGCTTGTCATGCGGCGTGTCCGCTCCGCGAGGAGCAGCCAGGCGAGCAGTGTGCCGATCACGGCGTTTCCGATGCCGATCCAGGTCGCGGAAAGTCCGAAACCCCAGCCGAAACGGCCTGCATAGCCAACAAAAATGACTGCGGAGAAGTACGTGGTCACGTAGGAGAAAGCCGAAAGCCAGGGGCCCATTCTCCGGCCGCCGATGATGAAGTCGTCCGTAGTCTTGATTTTTTTGTGGGAGAGAACGCCGACGATGATCATGGAAGCGAGGAACAAGCCAAAAATCAAATACTTAAAATAGTTACCCATGCTGCCATCCTTCCCTGCCGGTTTTCCGGCACTACAGAAAACATCATACGCACAAGAGGTTGGGATGACAAGACAAAGATGCGGAAAGAAGCCGTCACCGGTTGAAATCCGAGAACGTTCACAAAAAAAGGCGGGTTGACATGGTGAATGCGTTGTATTATTGTATTAATCGTCTAGTACAATGACACAATGAAAAGGAGGAAGCAGGCATGGGATTCACCTTCGATGGCGACGCACCGATCTACCTGCAGCTGGTCCACCTGTTCCGGCAGAACATCGTGACCGGGGTCTGGCCGCCGGGCGGGCGGATCGACAGTGTCCGTGACCTGGCCGTAAGGTACGGGGTCAACCCGAACACGGTCCAGCGGGCGCTGTCGGAACTGGAACGGGATTCCCTGCTGCACGCCGAGCGCACCAACGGCCGCTTCATCACAACGGATTCGGACCGGATCCAGAATGTGCGCGACGAACTGGCGGAACGGCAGATCACCGGGTTCCTTCAACAGATGAAGCTGCTGGGATACAATCGCTCCCAGCTGGCAAAGCTGATCACAGAGAAACGGAGCGGACAAGATGGCCTTGATTGAAGTCTCCCATTTGATGAAAAACTTCGGGCGGAAACCGGTCCTCAACGACTTGAGCCTCTCGCTCGAAGCCGGCCGGATCATTGGCCTGCTCGGGCCGAACGGCTGCGGGAAAAGCACCCTGTTGAAAATCCTTGCCGGACTCATCAGCGATTACGCCGGCGAGATCCGGATCGACGGCCAGGCCCCCGGCCGGCTTACCCGGGAACTGGTGTCCTTTCTCCCGGAAAAGACCTACCTGAGCCCCTGGATGCGTCCGGTGGACGCGTTCGATTTCTTTGCGGACTTCTACAGGGATTTCGACCGGAACAAGGCGGACGAGATGCTGCGCCAATTCCAGTTGACTCCAAAGCAGCCGGTCAAAACCATGTCCAAGGGCATGCAGGAGAAACTGCAGCTCATCCTCGTCATGGCCCGGCGCGCCCGGATCTACCTGCTGGACGAACCGATGGGCGGTGTGGACCCGGCATCGCGCAGCGCCATTCTGGACGTCGTGCTGAAAAACTATCAGGAAGACGCCCTGATGGTCTTTGCGACACACCTGATCCAGGATGTGGAACGCATTTTCGACAGCGCCATCCTGCTTGGGTTCGGCAACCTGGTCCTGTTCGATGACGTCGACCGGATCCGGGAGCAGTACGGCAAGAGCGTGGATGAGGTATTCAGGGAGGTGTTCAAATGCTCCGTCAGCTTGTGAAACACGAATTCAAGGCGACCGGCCGGATCGTGCCGTTTGTCTACCTGCTCACGATCGGCATGGCGCTGGTCAACTACCTCACCATCCGGACGGACACCGGGTGGCTGGGCGGCCTGACCATGGTCCTGCTGGTGCTCCTGACCCTGGCATCCGTGATCGTGACCTATGTCCTGGTCATCTCCCGCTACTACACAAACCTGTACGGCAGCGAAGGCTACCTGATGCACACGCTGCCAGTCGGCCCGCACAGGCTGCTGGCCAGCAAGGTGATCGTGGGGTTCACCTGGATCGTCGCGAGTATCGTTGTGGTCATCGGCGTGATCCTGGCGGCCTCCGCGGCGTATGCGGCCCGGAACGGGTCCTCCCTCGCCGAGCTGTACCGCCTGGTCTTCGTGGACAACGGCATCGACCGGATCATCCCGATCCCGGCGGTGGTTACGGTACTCGTCGCCAGTGTCCTGTTTTCCATCCTGTGCCAGCTCGCGCAGCTGTACTTTTCCATCACGATGGGCAGCGGCCCGGCTTTCCACAAATTCGGGATCGGAGGCCCGGTCGTTATCTACCTGATCCTGAACTTCTCCCTGCAGCTGTCGTCCACGCTGTTCATGCTGTTCTTCCCGCTGGGTCTGCGGGTCGAGCTGACCCAAGCCGGAAATCTGGCCGGATTCTTTGTCGTCGGCAAGGGGATGTTCGCCAGTCTTGGCTCGTCGGATGCGATTCCGGCGGTCATCGGGCTGGGTGGTTTCATCTGGATGGTCCTGGCGACGATCGGACTGTTTGCCGGCACGAGCCGGATATTGTCCCGGCGGACCAGCCTGCGCTGACGTTCGGCTTCACTCGTCGATGCCGTTGAACCGATGCGTGAAATCGAATGTGGCGAAGTAGTCTTTCGCCGTCTCCGCCCGGCGGATCATCTCCGTGCCGCCGTCCGTGTGCAGCAGGATCTCGGCGGAACGCAGCTTGCCGTTGTAGTTGTACCCCATCGAATAGCCATGCGCCCCTGTGTCGTGCAGGATGATCAGGTCTCCCCGGTCGATCCGCGGGAGGTCGCGGTCGATGGCGAACTTGTCATTGTTCTCGCACAGCGATCCCGTGACGTCGTACCGGTGGTCGCTGGGCCAGGACTCCTTGCCCGACACCGTGATGTGGTGGTAGGCGCCGTACATGGCGGGGCGCATCAGGTTGGCCGCGCAGGCGTCCAGGCCGATGTACTCCTTGTAGGTGTGCTTTTCATGGACCGCCGTGGCGACAAGACAGCCGTGCGGACCCAGCATGAAGCGGCCCAGTTCGGTATAGATCGCCGTGTCGGCCATCCCCGCCGGGACCAGGATCTCCTCGAACGCGGCCTGCACCCCCGCTCCGATCGCGAAGATGTCGTTGGCCGGCTGGTCCGGCCGGTACGGGATGCCGACACCCCCGGACAGGTTGATGAACGATACGGCCACGCCCGTCTCCTCCCGCAGTTCAACCGCGGTCTGGAACAGGATCTTCGCGAGGGCGGGATAATAGGCTTCGGTCGCGGTGTTGCTCGCGAGGAAGGCGTGCAGCCCGAAACGGCGGACGCCTTTCTCCTGAAGTAGCCGGAAGCCCTCGGTGAGCTGTGCGCGGGTGAAACCGTACTTTGCCTCGCCGGGCTGGTCCATGATGTCGTTGCCCAACCGGAAAACGCCGCCGGGATTGAACCGGCAGCAAATCGTCTCGGGCAGGCCGGCGGCCTCTTCCAGGAAGGCGATGTGCGAGAAGTCATCCAGGTTGATCGTCGCGCCAAGCCTGCGGGCGAGCCGGAACTCCGAGGCCGGCGTCGCGTTGGAGGAGAACATGATCTCCTCCCCGGAGAATCCGGAGCGCTCGGACATCAGCAGCTCGGTCGCCGAGGAGCAGTCGACGCCGCAACCTTCTTCGCGGAGTATGCCCAGGATCGCCGGATTGGGCGTCGCCTTGACCGCGAAGTACTCCCGGAAGCCCTTGTTCCAGGCAAATGCGCGGTACAGGTCACGGGCGGTCTGCCGGATGCCGCGCTCGTCATACAAGTGGAACGGCGTCGGGTATTTGGCCGTTATGGCCAGGAGCTGCTCATGGTTGACGAATGGGGTCTTCATCGGTGTGGTTCTCCTCTCGGTATGGTCAGGCGCCTTCCGTTTTCGATTCGATCAGCCGGATCTCGTTCCGGAGCGCGTCTTTGATCAGTTCGATCAGGTGGATGTCCGCGGAATACAGGCAGGTCGGCTCGGCGGATGACAGGCTGCCGGTCAGGACCAACCGCGAATCCACGATCAGCCGGACCCGGCCGTCCGCGTCGGGTTGCCGGTACCGGATCGCCCCCGGCAGGTCCGGCGGCTCAGCCGCCAGCACGACCACCTTGAGTCCCGCGGCCACAAGGCCGGCGAGCCGCGGCAGGAGCGGGTCCAGCATGTCCCGGGGCACGGACAGGTACACCCGCTCGCCGACATTCTCCAGCATGGCTTCCATCCGGGCCGCGATCCGCTGGCGGCCGCGGACGGTCAGGTACTCCGTCGCGGGATCGGTACGGCGCACCTGCAGCTGGGTCTCCAGGTCACGGCCAAGCGTCTGGAGCGTGCGGATCCGCGCTCCGCAAAACTCGGCCGGCGCAACCGCGGCGTATCGGACCGGCGTGCCGTCCTGCGTATCCGCCCCGCCTTTGTCCGCCAGTCCGGCCAGCGCGCTGTACGCGTTGGATCGGGAAATGCCGGTCGCCTTGGCGACCTCGTACCCGTTCAGCGGCCCGTCGGAACAGAGCAGCATATAAACCGCCGCTTCCTGCCGTGTCAGCCCGAATTTTGTCAATGCGTCGACCGGATCCATTCGTTAGCCCCAATCTAGTAGTCCTGATTAGGAACACTATACTCGACAACGAGATTGGAGTCAATACCGGAATCATATTGACACGCGTCAACGTCAACGAATATAATAAGCTCTGCTGTAAAGCGGACTCACGCGGTCATGGCGGAACTGGCAGACGCGTACGTTTGAGGGGCGTATGGGCAACCGTCCGGGTTCAAGTCCCGGTGACCGCACCAGAGTGTAGGAAAAGAGCCGGGCAATCCGATTGCCCGGCTCTTTTCCTACATGTTCTTTCTCCCTGTATCGTATCGGCAAAGGACGCGGACCGCACAGTCGTTGACTCACAGGATCCGATGTCCGCCGGCGAACACCGCCGACTCGAACGGCCCGATGGGCTCACAAACCCCGTCCCGCTCATAGGATCCTGCCTCGCCCGACCGGTTGAACCAGGCCCGGATTTCAGGCGTACCCGCCACCTCCCGGCCAAAGGCGTCCCGGCCGTCGCGCAGGAAGCGCCGGAGCCGGACCACATCCTTGTCCTGGGCCTTGATCTCGCAATCCCCGGTCCGGAGAACCGGATGCGAGCGGCGCAGGGCAAAGGCGCGGGAGAAATGCGACACCAGCTCTCTATCGATCCGGTCCCAGGGAAACGTACGCCTGTTGAACGGGTCTCGGAACCCCTCCATTCCGGTCTCGTCCCCATAGTAGACGGACGGCGCTCCCGGGTAGACCGCCTGAAACACCACGGCCAGGCGAAGCAGGGCGAGGCTTCGTTTCCGTTCCTCCTGCGTCAGCCAGGCACCGACCTGCTGATCGCGGCTTCCAGGGTCCGGACGGCCAGACAGCATCGTCATCGCCCGGGGCACGTCGTGGCTCCCGATCAGGTTCATGACACACCGGAACATGGACGGCGGATAGTTTTCGCGGATGGTCTCCAATTCGTCCGTCATGCGTACGGCATCGATCCGGCCGCCAAGCCAGCCAAGCAGCGAGTTCCGAAACGGATAGCCCATGACCGAGTCGTGCGTCAGGCCAAAGGCGAAGTCGCGGAAAGCCCCGTAACTGACCTTGTTGCTGGCATCCTCCCAGACTTCGCCGATGATCGCGGCCTGGGGGTCTTCCCTCCTCGCGGACCGTCGGATGTCCCGCAGGAAGGCGTCCGGCAATTCGTCCGAGACATCGA
>CAZNGQ010000058.1:12341-13726 GCA_964572095.1 uncultured Oscillospiraceae bacterium | reverse complement strand
CCCGCATCAGGGAGGTGAAGTCGTCCTTGTACAGCAGGCAGGCACGGACGTCCTCGAGGGCTTCCACCGTGTATCCCGCGGCCACATCGAACAGGAGGTTCCGCTCGCCAAAAAAGTCCCCCTCGGAAAAAACGTACAGAATCTGCTCCCGTCCGTCGGTGGATATCCGGCGTGCCTTGGCGCTGCCTTTCTGGAGGATGGCGACGAACCCCTGCCGGCCTCCTTCCAGAAGGATCGTCTCACCCCGGCTGTACTCCCGGTGCACGACCCGCCGGGCAACCTGTTGCAGCTGGCTGTAGTCCAGCGACGCAAACAAAGGAATGCCGTGCGTGCAAAGCTTTTCCAGGCAGTTCCGGCAAGCCATGCCGCATCCCGTGCGGCACGTTTCGGCCCCGCAATCCGCCCTGTTCCGGTCCGATTCCATATCGGTCGCCCTCCTGCCCGATGTTCGTCTGATCCCATTTTACCCCCGCCTGCCCTTTTCATCCGTAACGCCGACAGCTATGCTAAAAGCAGAGGGCGGACGGCGACAGGGCGCAGGAGGATCGACTGGTGAAAACGGTACATCGGCCTTACCAGGACCGGAGCGACGACTACGAGCGCATGTGGGCATTCCTCGTCGAGGACTACCGCGACCGGGGGTGGTTCATCTGGACGCTGGGCCGCCTTGGAGACTGGAAGTACGGGATCTGGACGGAAAAAAAGTACATCCCCTGTTTTCTGGGCGACAACGCCCATCTGTGGTTCGACGCGTTCGGATCGCTGGCGGGGTTTGTCGTGTCTGAAAACGGCGGCGGCGATTTTACAGTCTTTGTCCCCCGCGGATACGATTTTCTGTATGACGAGATCCTGGAATGGACATTGGCCAACTGGGCCGGCCGGGGCGCCCTGACCATCGAGGTCCACCAGGACCAGTCCGGCGTGCGGGAGACCCTGCGCAAAGCCGGCTTCGTGGCTGAAGGCGTTGCGGCCGTCACACAGAAGTACGTCCTGCGCGAAGTGGGGGACGGCAACGTGCCCCTGCCGCCAGGGTACCGGGTCGTCGACATGCGGGAACATCCGGACTTTGACGGAAAACGGCTGCTGCAGATCAATGCGTTCCAGGGGCGGAACGAACTGACCGAGCTCGACCGCCTGGCGTACCGGTACTCGCGCGAATGCCCGGTCTACCAGCCGCAGTTCGATCTCTCCATCCTTGACGAAACCGGACGGCATGTCGCCGGATGCCAGGCGTTCCTCGACGCGCGCAACGGGTATGCCGAGGTGGAACGCATCTGCACGCACAGCGAGTTCCGGCGCCGCGGGTTGGCGGCCGCCGTGGTCAAGGCCTGTTTTACGCGGCTGAACGGTCACGGGCTGACACACGCGTACATCACCGGATACAG
>CAZNGQ010000058.1:0-12241 GCA_964572095.1 uncultured Oscillospiraceae bacterium | reverse complement strand
TAGCCTAGCTTTTCCCTCACCGTCCGGGCGAGCTCGCCCAGATCGAAGGCGAAGACATCGACTGGGCAGAGACGGTCGCCGATCGTAGCTTTGTAGCTGCGGCGGACCGTACCGCCGAGTTTGCGATAAAACGTATTGGATGCGGCCTCGCTGAAGTTGTAGACCACCATTTCATGGAACCGGTAGACCTGGAACGCCTTGACGATCCGGTCGAGCAGCCGCAGCGACAGTTTCTGTCCGCGGTACTCCGGATCCACAAACAGGTAGTACAGCTCGACCCCGCAATCGGTGTCCTGGGGATCGGCCAGCGCGCCGCCGGTGAATCCGGCCAGCCGGTCTCCGTCGAACGCCCCGATCATCTTGAAGTGATCCTCCGCCTCGTTGTCGAGCCAGTCCTGCATCCGCCGGACTTCTTCATCCTGCCGGAGAACGCCGGAGGGAACGATGCCGGCATAGTCCTTTTCCCAGCATGCGATGCGAAGCCGTGCGGCCAGGATCAGGTCTTCGGAGGTCATTGCGCGAATTTCCATGGAAATCCTCCCTCGATGTGCTGCTCACACTGTATCCCGTCCGGCGGACAGGTGTCAACCAGGCGACGCGGATGACCTGGCTGTTTTTCCATTCCACCTGCAACATGCCTATACTGGTAGAGGATCCATCCGGAGAGGAGTCTGCCGTGATCGTCAGCGCAAGCCGCAGGACCGACATCCCCGCCCTTTACGCCGACTGGTTCTTCAACCGGCTGGCGGCCGGCGAGGTTCGGGTTCCCAACCCGATGAACCCGAAACAGGTCCGGCTGGTATCCCTTCGCCCCGGGGATGTCGACGGCTTTGTTTTCTGGAGCAAAGACCCGGCGCGCATGCTGGACCGCCTGCCGTTGCCTGACAGAACGCCGTTCTATGTTCAATATACCTTGACGCCATACGGTCCCGGGATCGAGCCAGGTACCCCGGAGGTCGGCCGGCGGGTCGAGACGATGCTCCGCCTGGCAGACCGGATCGGGCCGGACCGGCTGACCTGGCGGTACGATCCGGTCCTGCTGAACCCGGACTGGACGCCGGAACGGCACGAGGAGGCGTTTGGACAGCTGACCCAAGCCCTTCGCGGCGCGGTTCGGCAGTGTGTCTTCAGCTTTTTGGACCGGTACCGGAAAATCGAGGGGGCGCTGCTCCGGCTGGGCGTTTCCGCCTGGACGCCGGAGGGCATGCGGGACATGGCGGAGCGTCTGGCACGCATCGCCGCGGAGACCGGGCTGGCCCTGGAGACCTGCGCGGAGGAGATCGACCTGTCCGCGCTGGGCATCGGCCGCGCCCGCTGTGTCGACGCAGTCCGGTTGACCGGCCGGGCGGGACGCAAGGACCCCAACCAACGCGAGGCCTGCGGGTGCTCGGCCAGTGTGGACATCGGGATGTACCAAACCTGCGTTCTGGATTGCGCCTACTGTTACGCGAATTCCGGCAAGGCGGCCGCGAGGCGGGGCTTCGAGGCGCACGATCCCGACTCGCCGCAGCTGTCGGGCCGGCCGTAACCGGCGCGGGGTTTTTGGCGTACAATGGAATCAGGGCCGGTATCGCCGGCGAATCGGACACAACGGGAACGGGAGGTGCCACCCATGTCACTGCAGATCGGTGTCCAGCTCTATTCCGTCCGGGAAGCATTGAAAAACGACCCGGCAGGTACCATCGAAAAAGTCGTCGCGGCAGGCTACCGGCGGCTGGAAGCCGCCAACGGCAACGCCGGCGCGGATCCGGGCGTCGGCCTCGGCATGCCGGCCGGCGAGGTGAACGAGCTTCTCGCCCGGCTAGGCGCGCGCATCATCGGATCGCATGTCAATCCGTTCGACGAGACCAATTACCGGGCGGTCCTCGACTACCACAAGGCGATCGGGAGCAGGTATGTCATCGTTCCCATCGCGTTCTTCCGGGACGAGGCCGATCTGGCGGCGAAATGCCGGCACTTCAACCGCATGGGCGAGATCTGCGCGGCCGAGGGGATGTCGTTCCTGTACCACAACCACTACCACGAGTTCCAGAAGATCGGCGGCGAGCGCATCCTCGACATCATCGCCGAAACGACGGATCCGCGGTATGTCAATTTCGAGATCGATACGTTCTGGGCGATGCGCGCCGGCATGGATCCCGTCAAGACCCTGCACCACTATGGCCCGCGGGTCAAGGCGGTCCACCAGAAAGACTTCGCGCTGCCGTCGGAGACGGACAGCCCGGTCAACCTGCTGGAAAAACTGGGGATCCAGGGGTTCATTCCGGCCCAGCGGTTCGGCGAGGTGATCGCCCGCGAGGACTTTGTCGAGATCGGAACCGGCCGCATGGACATCCAGGCGATCGTCGACGCGGCCATCGGGCTGGGAACGGTCGAGGACATCATCCTCGAGCAGGACCACAGCCGGCATGATCCGCTGGAAAGCCTGAAAATCAGCCGGGAGGGTTTCCGGAAACTGAACGGTGTGCGGATGGCATGATTCCGCTGCGGTTCGACGGCCGGCGTGTCAGCGCAGGCCGTCTTCTTTTTTCTGGCAGTCGGTGCAATAGCCGAAGACTTCCAGCTTGTGACCCGTAATACGGAATCCGGGATCGGCCAGACAGTCGGCGCCGGGATCGACCGGGCAGTGCTCGACGGCCACCATCCTGCTGCATCCGACACAGAACGCGTAGTGCCTGTGCCCGTACCGGTTCAGTTCATAAACAGCCTGGCTGCCGTCCGGCATCGGCGTACGGACGACGGTATCGGTGCCCTCGAAGCTTTCCAGCGCCCGATACAAAGTCGACAGCCATACGGGCGGTTCTCCGTCCGCGTCGACCGCCGACTGGATCTGCTGGACGGTCAGCGGCTGCTCGGCGGCGGCCAGGACGGCCAGGAGCCGTTCACGCGTCCTCGTGCGGCGCAGGCCGGCCGGCCACTGGAATTCCGGATGGTTCGATGTCATGGCGTATCAGCTCCCTTCCCCCCACGGGTCGGCGCGCCGCTTCGGACGCGGCGCTGCATCCGGACGATCAGCCGACGGACGCCGAGCAGCAGGAGCAGGACGGCCACGCCGGTCAGCACGATCGTGCCGCCGGGTTTCAGTCCGGCATAATAGGAAATGGTCAACCCGGACAGCGTGAACAGCACGGCGAACCCGATCGACATCGCCACCGTCCGGCGATAGCTGTTCGCCACCGCCATGGCGCATGCAACCGGCACGACCATGAGCGAGGAGACGACCAGCGCGCCCACCGTGCGCGCGGCGACCGACACGGTGACCGCGGTGAGCAGGGTGAGCAGCGAATTGACCAGTCGGACGGGCACGCCGGCAATGCGGGCGGCCTGCTCGTCGTAGGCGACAAAGAACAATTCTTTATATAAGAGTAGGAACGACAGCAGGACGACCGCGGAGACGGCGACGACCACGCCGAGTTCGAGGTCGGTGATCGCCACGATGCTGCCGAACAGGAAGCTGGAGAACGAGGCCGCGCTCTTGACGAAGCCCGACAGGACGCCGGCGAGTCCGATGCCGGTGGACAGGACGATGGCGATGGCGATTTCGGAATACCGGGGAATGCGCTTGCGGATCGCCTCGATGCCCATGGCGGCGAGCAGGCTGGCGGCGATGGCGCCGACGACCGGGTTGAAGTGCAGCAGCAGCCCCACGGCGACGCCGGCCAGCGAGGAATGCGACAGCGCGTCGCCGATCATGGACATGCGCCGGAACACGGTCACCACGCCGACACAGGGGACGATGACCGCGAGCAGCAGGCCGACCGCAAAGGCCCGGCGCATGAAATCGAACTCAAAGATGTCCATCGGCGGGCTCCTCCTCAGGCTGGGGCGCCGGCTCCGTTTGCGGCGCGGAGCCGCCTTCCCGGGGCCAGCCGCAGGCCGGGCCTGTCCCCTGCGGAGGATGACGGTGGCGGTGCTGCAGCTCGTGTTCGATCTGACCCTGCTCGAGTTCCACCAGCGTACCGAACTCGAGGCAGAGGATCCGGTCCAGGTACCGGGACGCCCCGGCGATGTCATGGGTCACCATAAGCACCGCCGTCCCGTCTTCACGGCTCAGATCGCGCAACAGCCGGTGGATCTTTTCCGCGGAGTCCGTGTCGATGCCGGTCAGGGGCTCGTCCAGCAGGAGCAGTCGCGGGCGTCCGGCCAGCACGCGGGCCAGCAGGACCCGCTGGAGCTGCCCGCCCGACAGGGTGCCGGCGAGGGCGTGCGCGGCATCCGCCATGCCGACCCGCTCGAGCGCCTGGCGCGCCAGTTCGCGATGCCGGCGGCGGACCGGCCGGAACCGTCCGATGTCCGCATACAGTCCGGACAGCACGATTTCCTCCGCCGTGGCCGGAAAACCGCTCTGGGCCGACAGGCCGTGCTGGGGCACATAACCCACGCCCGGCATCGCGTCGGTGCCGCTCGCTGGCCGCCCCAGCAGGCTCACCGTTCCGGTGTCCGGGGACAGGGTGCCGAGGAGCAGGCGCAGCAGGGTGCTTTTTCCTGCGCCGTTCGAACCGATGATGCCGACAAACTCGCCGGCCGATACGGTAAAGGAGACCTGGTCCAGAATCGGACGGTCGCCGTATCCGCACCTCGCGTTTCGAACTTCGATCATTTTTTCCATCGTCGCCTCCCGCGGGTCATGTCACGTCGGACAGGGCCAGGACCAGCGCCTGCAGATTGGCATACATGACGGTGAAATAATCCTCGCCCTCCGAGATGCGGGCCGCATCCAGCGAAGCGACGGGGTTCAGCACATCCACCTGGATTCCGGCCTCTTCCGCGATCATGTCGGCCACCTTGGAACTTGCGGTCTCCTCGAAAAAGATCACGTGAACGTCATGTTCGCGGACCAGCCGGATGACCTCGGCGACTCGGGCCGGATCCGGCTCGCTGTCCGGGGACAGCCCCTCGACGGGGATCTGGACCAGGCCGTAGGCGTCGCACAGGTAGCCGAACGCTTCGTGAGCCACGACGATCGCGCGGCCGGCGAACGGGGCGAGGGCGGCGCGGTACTCCGCGTCGAGCACGTCAAGCTCCGCGGAATAGGTGTCGTAGTTGGAACGGTAGGTGTCCGCGCCGTCCGGATCCGCCAGTGCCAACGCGTCCCGGATGGCGGCCATCTGCCGTTTCGCGTTGGCGGGGCTGAGCCAGACGTGGGGATCGGTCTCGCCCTCGTGTTCCCCGCCGCCGGCGAGCAGCGTCAGGCCGGCCGATGCCTCCACGACGGACAGGCGGGTGTTGGAGAGGCTGGCCAGCACGTCCGGAGCCCATTGCTCCATGCCTGCGCCGCTGTAGATGAACACATCCGCCCGCTCCAGGGCCGCAATGTCCCCGGCCGACGGTTCCCAGGAGTGCGGTTCGCTGCCCGCGGGGACCAGCAGGCTGGCCACGGCGCGGCCGCCGGCGATCTTGCGGGCGAAATCGTACATCGGGAAGAAGCTCGCGACGACGCGCAGCCCGGACAGGGATGCGGCGGGGGAGGGGGCGGCTCCGCCGCAGGCGACGGCGGCGGACAGGACCGCAAGGGCCAGCAGGGCCGCCGCGAATCGGACGGCCGTCCGGGTACGGGCGGGCCGACGGGCCGGTTGGCGTGGTCCGCCGGCGATAGATCCGGATTCCATAAGCAAGGGCCTCCGATGCTGCCGGCGCTTCCTGAGGGTTATGCCGGCTTATTGCGAATGGTTCGCATTTGCAATAAGTATGGCCCGACGCCTGTCGTGCGTCAAGAGGCGGACGTCTCGCGAACCTCGTGAAAACCTTCTGAAACAGTGTCAAATGATACTGGGCAAACGATCAAAAGTGATTGACGCGTCACATATGCGATGCTAGCATGGGCATATGACCCGATCTATGGGAGATTCGTGCAAATGGCTATTGATTCCAATGTCATCAACCAGATCGCGCTCATCATCGACGACATCGACGCCACAGCCGCCAACTACGCCAGCCTGTTCGGCGTCCCCGTTCCCGAAATCTGGTCCATTCCCGCCAACAACGACATCCCCACCTATTTCAACGGCGAGCCGAACGACGGTTCCGGCTGCCGCATCTGTGTCTTCCAGCTGGGAAACACGGTGCTGGAGCTCGTGCAGCCCGACATGACCCGGCCCAACGCCTGGAAAGATTGGTATGACCGCAACGGCGGACCGGGCGTCCAGCACCTCGGCTTCATCGTCAAGGATCGGCAGGGCGCGCTCGACACGCTGGCCGGCATGGGTTCCGAGGCCTATCATGTAGGGTTTTATCCCGACATGAGCTACACCTTTGTCAACGGCGCCGCCCAGTTCGGCGTCGACTTCAACATCAAGCATTTCGGCGAGGACAACAACGACCGGATCGCCGCGGCCCGCGCGGGTGCCAATCCGCCCCTGACGGACCGCTGATCCTGCGCCGTCGGTCCCGCGCGGGCCGGCGGCGGTTTCAACCCCGGAGCCGTCGTTCCCGATGGGCGGCCGGTTTTCTCTTCCTTCCAGTCCCGGAACTGCGCCGACCGAAGCCCGGCGCGGTTCCGAGACAGTCCGGAAGAGGGCCCCGGTCCACCGGGAACGCCGTCCATACAATCCGCCCCGTCCCCAGACAGAGAGACAGCCGGCCATTGTCCAGACCATCCACGCTCTGCAGAATCCAAAACACGACACAGAATGGGAGGAGAACATGAAAAGGACAATTTCCCTGATCCTGATCCTGATCCTGAGCATCGGCATGATCGCCGGCTGCCAGGGCGGGACGCCGGCCACCACGACGGCGAAGCCCGGCGCCACCACCGGACCGGACAACCGGACCCTCGAGTACTGGAACTCCTGGTCCGGCGATTCCATGACCTGGGACACCTGGCGTATCGGTGAGTACACGAAAGACACCGGCGGCAAAGTGAACGTGCAGTATGTGCAGCCGGACGGCGGACTTGCCGACGGCAAGCTGATGGCGGCGATCGCAAGCGGCACCGCGCCCGACCTGCTGTGCACCAGCGCCTATTCCGAGATCTACACCTATGCCACCCAGGACTCCCTCGAGAGCTGGGACGACTACATGGACATCGTCGGCTACAAGGAGTCGGAGCTTCTGCCCGGCTTCCAGGGGCTGGCGAGCTACAACGGCAAAGTGTACGTTCTGCCGCAGGACAGCAACGTCATCATGCTGTACTACAACACCGACCTGTTTGCCGCGGCCGGCCTGACCCAGCCCCCGAAAACCATGGCGGAGCTGGACCAGTATGCCGAGAAGCTGACCAAGAAGAATGCTGCCGGAGATTATGAAGTCCTTGGCTTCATCCCCTGGTACGAGACCGGCGGCGACCCGTATTACTGGATGTGGATGTTCGGAGCCGAGATCTACAACTACGGCACCAAGAAACTCAATCTGGTCGACGACAAGGTGGTCAACGCGTACAAGTGGATGAACACCTATGCCCAGAAGTACAACCCCGAGAAGATCAAGGGATTCACAGCCGGCTTCGGCGGCATGTTCTCCCCTGACCACCCGTTCATGACGGGCAAAGTCGCGATGGTCGTCACGGGCAACTGGTACACCAACGCGATCCGGATCTACGCACCCAACATCAAGTACGCCGTCGCCAAGGTCCCGGCCCCCACGGATGGCCGTCCCGGCGCGACAACCCTCGGCTCCAACGTCTTTGTCATGCCCAAGGGCGCCAAGAACAAAGACCTGGCCGCCAAGTTCTACAACTACATCATCCAGACCAAGATCAACTCCAACAACTTCGACATCTGGCGTTCCATCCCCATCAAGGACTCCATGTTTGACGAAGTCAGCTGGACGAAGAGCAAAGATCCCATCTACCTGATGGAGCGCGAGATCGCCAACAACCCCGGCTCCGGCCATCCCGCCCTGACCAGCGTCACGGCGCAGATGTCCACGGAACTTGGACTGCTGCGTGACGACGTCATCTACAACAACAAGGACCCGAAGCCGCTGCTTCAAGCGCTTCAGGACAGACTGCAGCCCGACATCAAATAACCCTGTCCCGCCATCGCCGACGTCCGGCGGAGCCCGTTTTCAAGCGGACTCCGCCGGACGGTTCCGGCTTATCCACCGCACCCTGCAATTCTGGTGAACCCGGCAGACTGCAATGCCGGGATGGAGAATCGACATGGACAAGGCATATCCCGTCACAGCGCCGGAATCCAGGCCCGGACGTTTCAAGCCGGACAAGCACAGACCCTACACGTTGGGTGAAAAGCTGGAGCTGACGGTCCTATACATCATTATGATCGCTTTCGCGGCCTGCTTCGTCGTTCCGTTCCTTTGGTTGTTCCTTCAGTCCATCAAAGCGCCAAGTGAATTGTTCAAGACCCCGGTCCAGATCTTTCCGGCGGTTCCGCAGTGGAAAAACTACCTCAAGGTGTTCAATTCGTTCCCGTTTTTCCTGTATCTGCGCAACACGATGATCATTGTGTTCTTCAACATCGTGGGATCCGTGCTGAGCAACTCCCTGATCGCGTACGGGTTCTCCCGGCTGCGCTGGAAAATGAGGGAAAAGGTCTTCATCCTCATCATCATCACGATGATCCTGCCCTTCCAGGTGACCATGATCCCGCTGTTCCTGATGTTCTCCAAAATGGGATGGATCGGCACATTCCTGCCGTTGACGGTAACCTGCTTCTTCGGGAATCCGTTCTATATCTTCCTGCTGCGGCAATTCTTCCTGGGCATTCCGTTCGAACTGTCCTACGCGGCCCGCGTGGACGGCGCCAACGAGTTCCAGATCTGGTGGAAGATCATCATGCCGCTCGCCAAGCCCGTCCTGACCACGGTCGTCATCTTTGCGTTCCTTCGCACCTGGAACGATTTCATCGGGCCCCTGATCTTCCTTTCGAAAAACACGCTGTACACCCTCTCGCTGGGCGCGCAGCAGATCATGGCGGATTATGACCCCAAGTGGGACCTGCTGATGGCCCTCGGCGTGGTCATGACCGCCCCGGTTCTCATTGTCTTCTTTATCATGCAGAAGTACTTCATCCAGGGCATCGCGATGTCCGGAATCAAAGGTTGAGGAGGGCGTGGCGATGAGTAAGAAAGAAACCGCCCTGTCGCCCCGGATCGGCCGCAGGAACGAGATCCACGAGACCCGTGTGGCGATGCTGTTCATCCTGCCATGGATCGTCGGATTCCTGGCGTTCACCCTGTACCCGATTGTCAGTTCGCTGTACTACTCGCTTTGCGACTACAACATCATCAAGGATCCGGTCTTTGTCGGGCTGGGCAACTATATCAAGTTGTTCACCAACGACAATGTGTTCACCAAGTCCCTGAGCAATACGATGTATATGATCTTCATCGGATTGTCGATCTGCACGGTGGTCGCGATCACGCTGTCGGTCATCCTGAACAACCGCAAGCTGAAGGGGCTGTCGTTCTTCCGCGTCGTATTCTTCCTTCCGACGCTGGTGCCGGTGGTCATCGTCTGCATCCTGTGGATCTGGATCCTGCAGCCGCAGACGGGCATCCTCAACACCATTCTGGACTTCTTCGGCATCGACGGACCCGGTTGGATCGCCAGCCCGACCTGGGCCAAACCCTCGTTCATCCTCATGATGATCTGGAACCAGGGCGGCGCCATCATCCTGTACCTGGCCGGCCTGCAGGACATTTCCGAGACCCTGTATGAATCCGCGTCGATCGACGGCGCGAACTTCCTCCAGAAAACGACCAAGATCACGATTCCGATGCTGACGCCGGTCATCCTGTACAACGTCTGCACCGCGATCATCCATGTGTTCCAGTGGTTCGTCGAACCCATGATCATCACGGACGGCGGTCCCGACGGAGCGACGATGTTCTACTCGTTCTACCTCTACCAGAACGCGTTCAACTACTTCAAGATGGGATACGCGTCCGCCATGGCCTGGATCCTGCTGGTCATCGCCCTTGCCCTGATCCTGCTGCTGTTCCGCATGACGCGCCGGTACCAGAACATCACGGAATGATTCTGCTCCAGAAACGGATAATCGCCTGCGCCGGGGACGGCCAGGCCAGTTGAAAAGGAGATACAGTTATGGAGAAAGACATGCTCGGAACCCAGATCGTGACCCAGGTCGGTATCCTGGTACGGGACATCGAGAAAGCGTCGCAGGACTTTGCGGACTTCCTCGGGGTGGACAAACCCGGCTGGTCCTGGACCGGCACCTTTGAAGAAGCGCAGACCGAGTATCTTGGCCAGCCGTCGACCGCGCGTTCCAAACTGGCCTTCTTCCATGTCGGCCCGACCATCGACATCGAACTGATCGAGCCGGACGAGCAGCATTCCACCTGGCGCGACGACCTGGAGAAATACGGCGAAGGCGTCCATCACCTGGCTTTCAACATCCAGGGGATGAAGCAGGCGATCCTGAAGCTCGGCAAGAACGGCATGCCTCTCCTCCAGAAAGGCGAGTACCCCGGCGGCCGTTACGCCTACATCGACGCGAACGAGACGCTCAAGTGCGTCATCGAGCTGCTGGAGAACGACAAATGAACCGGCAGGCACTGATCACCGGCGCCGCCGGCGGTTTGGGCCGCCACCTGGTCGATGTCTTCCACAAGGCGGGATACCACGTTTTCGCGTGTGACCTCGTACTGCCGGGGAGCCCTGCGCCCGTGGTTCCCGGCGGGGACTTCGTCCCGCTGGATGTCCGCTCGCCCGAATCGGTCGCCGCCGTCGCGGACCGTGTCGCGGCCGAAGCCGGCACGCTCGACGTCCTGGTCAACGCCGCCGCCATCCTGCCCGCCAACAGTGCGCGGATCCTAGAGGAATTCGACATCGAGGATTCGCTGCGCGTATTCGACGTCAACGCGCTCGGGGCGCTGCGGATGACCAAGGCCCTGCTCCCCCTGCTGGAAAAAGGGGAGGAGAAGATGATCGTCAACCTGTCTTCCGAGGCGGGTTCCATGACCACCCACGCAAACTATACGATCCGGTATGACTACTGCATGTCCAAAGCGGCGCTCAACATCCAGACCATCATCCTGCAGCGTTACCTGAAACCGCGCGGCATCAAGCTCCTGGCCGTCCATCCCGGATGGATGAAAACCGCCATGGGCGGGGAGCGCGCGCCGGTCGAACCGGCGGATTCCGCCGCCGGCATCCTGAAACTGGCGCAGAAGTACCGGGGACGCACCGAAGACCTGATTTATGTGGACTACGACGGCACGCCCAGAGCCTGGTGAAGGCGGCGCGCATCTGCAGAGGGAGGCACGGCCATGATCCTGAAAAAAGAGAAACCGCGGATCGGATTCCTGGGACTGATGCAGGGACTGTACGACAAGTCCCAACCGGAGCTTCCCCGGATGCAGGAAGCCTGGGCGCGCCAGGTCGTCGAAAA
Source organism: uncultured Oscillospiraceae bacterium (assembly GCA_964572095.1). Lineage (GTDB taxonomy): Bacteria > Bacillota > Clostridia > Saccharofermentanales > UBA5734 > JAAYKS01. The sequence goes on along the minus strand of CAZNGQ010000058.1, from coordinate 932 downwards.
ACTGTCGCCGTTCGTCGACGTGGATTTTCCCGGCCCGGCCAAGGAACGACCCGATATCGAACGCATCGTCAAGCATTTCAACGACAGCGGCTATGACGGCATCATGGTCGTCAACCTGCTTTACAGCCCCGGCAACCGGCTGGTCAACGCCATGTCGAACAACAACCTGCCGGTCCTTCTGGCCAACATCCAGCCGAGGCCGGACGTCACGCAGGAGTGGAACTGGACGCTGTTGACCACGAACCAGGGGATCCACGGCATCCAGGACACCGCGAACGTGCTGATGCGCTGCGGCGTCGAGCCGGCGATCATCACCGAGGACTGGAACACCGACGCGTTCACCTCTTTCGTCGAAGACTGGGCGCTGGCCGCGCATACGGTCGCCGTGATGAAACGGCTCAAGGTCGCGATCTTCGGCCGGATGCACAACATGGGTGACATCCTCGGCGACGACGCCGCTTTCATGCGGGTGTTCGGGCTGGAGGTCAACCACGAGGCGATCGGACGCGTGTACGCCGCCATGCAGGAAGTCACCGATGCCGAGATCGCCGCCGCGGTGGCCGAGGACCGCAAGAACTTCGAGATCGACCCCAACCTCACCGCGGCGCGCCACGAGTATGCCTCCCGCCTGCAGCTGGGCTTCGAAAAGTTCATGGAGCAGCAGGGCTATGCCGGGTTCTCCCAGTACTTCAACGAGTACAAGGAAGACGGCCGGTTCGAGCAGGTGCCCATCCTTGGCGGCACCAACCTGCTGGCCAAGGGATACGGGTACTCCGCCGAGGGCGACACCCATGTGCTGGCGCTGACCGTCATCGGCCACCTGCTTCTGGGCGATCCGCATTTCACCGAGATGTACTCGCTCGACTTCGGGCGCGACGCCGCCATGCTCAGCCACATGGGCGAAGGCAACTGGAAAGTCGCCCGCAAGGACC
>CAZNGQ010000057.1:1637-13917 GCA_964572095.1 uncultured Oscillospiraceae bacterium | reverse complement strand
GAACCGCCGGACGGGGGTTGCGTAGGCGGATCGGTAGGTGGCGCGGTCGGGGGGGCGGTGGGCGGTGCGGTGGAGGGGGCGGTGGGGGGCGCCGTCGGCCGGGGCGTGGCGGTGACTTCGCCCGGGCGTGTCGTCGGACGGCCCGTCGAGGGGTCGGTCGGCTGCGTTCCGGTTGCGGATGGACCGGATGTGCCGGATGTGCCGGAGGAACCGGACGGGTCTGCAGTTCCGGCCGACGTGCCGGAGACCGCGGGTTTCGAGGTCGTTGTGCGGCTTCCGGTGGACGCGGAGGTGGCCGTCCCGGTGGTGGTGGCCGACGATTCACCGGTGGAAAACCCGGGTGTGGGGATCGTATAGGGGACACATCCCGTAAACGTGGCGACCAGGACCGCCAGGGCCAAAGCGATGGACGCTGTCCGACGCATCGGAAAACGTTTTTCAGCTGTTGTTTTCCGCAAAAAGGTCCCCCCGTTTCGGTTATGTCGGTTCCCCCATTATATGGGTAATAAAGGAGGCTCGCAAGGCGAACGGGCGATCGGCCGGACGACCGGCACTGCACACATACCGGGTGTAAATATTGTATACTTGGTACACAAACAGGAAATGAGGGATATCGTACATGGAGAAAAACCGTGACCGGTCCCGGGTCCGCCTGGACACCATGGAACTATCCTGGCTTTGCGGGCAGGTCGCCCTCGTCCTCAAATCCGGCATCCCGATCCAGGAAGGGATCGACATGCTGGCCGACAGCGCCGACAACCCGCGCATGGCATCCGTGCTCCATGTGCTGAGCGGAACGGTCGAGGAACGCCTCCCGCTATCCGTCGCCATGGAGCGGCAGGGCGGTTTCCCGTCCCACCTGGTCGGCATGGCCCGCATCGGGGAGGTGTCCGGCAACCTGGACACGGTGATGTCCGGCCTTTCGGATTTCTACGAACGCAGCGCGCGGCTTTCGGCCCGCATCCGTTCCGCGCTGACCTACCCCCTGGTCCTGATGATCATGATGGCGGCGGTCATCGTGCTGCTGGTCGTCCGGGTGCTTCCCATCTTCAGCAACATCTTCGCTTCCCTCGGCGGCGACATGCCGGCGTTCTCCCGAGGCATCCTCCAGGCGGGTCTTTTCCTGCAGAGCAACTTTCCAGCCATCCTCGGCGTACTTGCCGGACTGATAGCCGTCGCGTACCTGTTTTCCCGCACCGCCGCCGGCCGCAGGTTCCGTGACCGGGCGCGGCTGGGGCTGCCCGGGCTGCGCGGCCTCTTTCGCAAGATCTACGCGTCGCGCTTCAGCATGGCGATGTCCTACATGCTTGCGAGCGGCATCGATATAAACACGTCGCTCGAGATGGCCGAGGCGATCATGGACAACGGCATTGTAGCCGCCCGTGTGGCGGACAGCCGTGCCGCCATGGCACGCGGGGAGGAGCCGTTCGCCGCTCTGGGACGCACCGGGATCTTCCCGCGCCTGTTCATCCGCATGCTGGCCATGGGAAGCAAGGCCGGCGAGCTGGACACGGTCATGGCCAAGGTCGCCCGCTCCTACGAGGGCGAGGTCAACGACCAGCTCAACCGGCTGACCAGCATCGTCGAGCCGCTGCTGGTCGTGGTGTTGTCCGCTGTGGTCGGCGGCATTCTGCTGACCGTCATGCTCCCCCTGATCGACATCATGTCCTCCATCGGATAGGAGAAACATCCGTGCGCATGCGTGACGCCCGTTTCATCACATCGATCGCCGGCATCGCGCTGGCCGGCATCGTCATCGTCGCGGTTTTCATCGCGCTGACCGGCTTGTCCGGCGGCCAGTCCGACCAGTACCGCGAGATTCAGCTGGCCGCGATCCGCAAGGCCGCCCGGCAGTGCTACGCGCTGGAGGGCGCCTATCCGCCCGACCTGCAATACCTGGCCGACGAGTACGGGCTGATCCTCAACACCCGGGACTACAACTTCCGCTACGAGGTGCCGGCCGGCAACCTGCCCCCCATCGTGGAGGTTTTTCCCAATGGGTAGGCGCGGATATGCCAACATCGAGATTCTCCTGGTCATGCTGCTGTTGTGCGCGGTCACTTTCCTGATCTTCTCGACCGTAGCCGCAGGCAGCAAGGCGTATGACAACCTGGCCGAAAACCAGTCGCGCGACGCCGAGCTGCGCGTCGGACTTTCGTTCCTCGACGTCCGGCTCAAGAAGAGCGACATCGAGGGCGGTGTCCGGATTCGGGACAATCCGTTCGCCGACGGCAAAGCGCTTTGCATTCGGTCCACGATCGAAACGCGGCCGTTCGACACCTGGATCTACTGTCTGGATGGCGGACTCTACGAGCTGTTCCTGCCGGCGGACGCCAGGCCCGCGGCCGACACCGCCAGCCTGATTGCGCGGGCCGACCGCATGGACATCGTCTCCGAGGGCGGCGGGATCCTCCGGATCGCCCTGTCATTGGACGGCGGATCGGACTCGGCGGAGCCGGCCGGGCTGTCCGGGACCTTCTACTTGAAAACGGGGGTGTCCTGACATGCGCCGTGCCGAATACCGCCGTTATTGCCCCGAAGGGAAAGCGGGTTTCACGCTTGCCGAGATCGTCGCCTCCATCGCGCTGATCGCGGTGGTCGGCGTCCTGCTTGTGCAGATGTTCGCGACATCGGACACCATCGCCGCCAAAGCCCGGACCCTGGACCGCGCGGTGTCGCTGTGCGCGTCCGTCGCGGACCGCTGGAAGAGCGGGACGGAACCGGAGGCGTTCGACCGGATCCCCGAGATCTCCGGCATCGTGGCCGGCGGTGACAACTGGAGCTATCTGCCGGTGGACAAGGCCATGCAGCCTTGTTCCGAGGCAAATGCGGACTATATCGTCGCGCTGGTCCTTTCCGACAGCGGCAACGGCCTGTACGACCTGCAGATCCGCGTCATCGAGGCGGAGAACGGATGGAAGACCGGACAGCCCGCCGCGGACCGGATCCTGCACGAAATCAAGGCCAGCCGCTACTTCGGATGGAAGGAGGCGTCGGAATGATGCGTGCCAAAACCGGAAAGCCCCGGCGCGTCCTTGCCGGCGGGATGCGGTCCCGCAGGGGAAGCGCATCCGCGCTCATTGTCCTGATGGTCGTCCTTCTGGCGGTTTTCGGCGCCATGGCGCTCGCCACCGCCGCCGCCAACCTGCGGCTGGCCCATCGCCATGCGGACTGGTCGAAAGAGTATTATGGCTATGACGCTTCCGCCGAGCGGCTGATGGAGGCCATCGACTGGACGGCCCGCGAATCCCGTGACAGCGGGCAGACCGCCGCAACCCTCATCGGCCGGCTTGGCGCGATACGGATGGACGGCGTCGCCTCCATCGTATGCGAACGGTCCGGCGAGAGGCTGGTGGTCGACGCGACGGTCGGGGATCCCGAGAACAGGGGCATCCTGGTCTCGATCGCCGTTCCGATCGATGCGGATGGAAAAATCGGGACCGAAGGGCTTCAGGTGCTGCGCTGGAGCCAGTTCCAGAAAGCGTTCGAATACGGTACCGGGCCAGGCGGCATATGGACAGGGGGCAAATGACAATGGATATAGTGGCCATCCTGAAGGAGACCGTCCAGCGCAAGGCGTCCGATGTGTTTCTCACCGTCGGAGTTCCGCCGACCCTCAAGGTGGACGGGGTGCTGGTCCGCAGCGGGCTGGAGTCCGAAAAGTTGACGCCCGCCGACACGCAGGCCATCTCGGAGCGGCTGATGACGAAGCTTCGCGACATCCAGACGTTCCAGGAGACGGGCGAATGCGATTTCGCCATCTCTCTGCCCGAGACCGGACGATTCCGGATCAATGTGTTCAACCAGCGCGGTTCGTGCGCCGTCTCGATCCGAAGGATCTATCTCGAACTGCCGGATCCCAAGGCGCTGCGGGTACCCGACGCCGTCCTGGACCTGGCCGGACTCAACCGCGGGCTGGTGCTGGTGACGGGGCCGACCGGATGCGGCAAGACCACGACCCTGGCCGCCATCATCGACAAGATCAACCGCGACCGCTCCTGCCATGTGCTGACGCTCGAGGATCCCATCGAATACCTGCACAAGCACCGTACGAGCATCATCAACCAGCGCGAGATCGGCTCGGACACGCTTTCTTACGCCGCCGGCCTGCGTGCCGCCATGCGGGAATCCCCCGACGTCATCCTCATCGGTGAGATGAGGGATCTGGAGACCATCTCCATCGCCCTGACCGCGGCCGAAACCGGGCACCTGGTCCTCTCCACGCTTCACACCGTCGGTGCCGCCAAGACCATCGACCGCATCGTGGACATCTTTCCGCCCAACCAGCAGCAGCAGATCAAGGTCCAGCTGTCCACCGTGCTGCAGGCGGTCATTTCGCAGCAGCTCATTCCTTCCGGACCGTTCGGGCTCGTGCCGGCGTTCGAGATCCTGCGGGTGAACGGCGCGATCCGAAACATGATCCGCGAGGGCAAGACCCCGCAGATCGAGGGCGTCATGCAGATGGGCGGCGACCGGGGCATGACGACTATGGACAACAGTCTGGTCGAATTGTTCCGGACCGGGGCGATCGACCGGTCCGACGCGGTCCACTTCGCGAGCAATCCGGACGGAATCCAGCGATTTTTGAGCTGACACGGCATCCCCGGCGGACGGCTTTCACACGTCGACCATCACGACGAAAAGGGAACGCTGCCGGGATGGCCGGGGCGTTCCTTTCGTTTTTCACGCAAGGGGAAACGAAAGGGTGATCCTTTCTGAACGATATGCGAATTGACGGAGCGGGAATTTCGTACCAAAATAGACCATACTTCCAAGTAGCGACGCAGCAAGGCAGAGGGAAGGAAAACGACATATGGCAGAAGCAAACGGAGCCTCCCCGAACAGGCTCCCCCCCGGCATATCCAGCGCGGGGGTCGTAGGACTCGGCCTGATCGGCGGATCCATCGCCCGCGCGCTCAAGAAACGCGCCGGGCTGGCGCGTGTGGTCGGGCTCGATCGTAAACCGGACGTATTGGCCGCGGCGTTGGCGGACGGGTCGATCGACCATGGCGAGCGCCTGGCGCCGCCCGACCCGGTCAGCGGGCACGATCCGTTTTCCGCGCTGGCGGGATGTGACATCGTATTCTTATGCACTCCCGTCGACACCCTCCCGGACCTGGCCGCCCGCGCGTCCGCGTTCTGTGACGGCATCCTGACCGACGCCGGCAGTGTCAAGCTGCCGGTCGTCCGGGCTCTGGGGCACCTGCCCCGGTTCATCGGCGGTCATCCCATGGCGGGATCGGAGCGCCAGGGGTATGCGTGTTCTTCCGTCGACCTGCTGGAGGGCGCGGTCTATGTGATCAGCGTCCCGGAACGGGACGACACCGCGCTGTCCGCGCAGGCGGAGCTCGATGCCGCCGCGCTGGCCGACCTGGTCCGCTCGATCGGCGCGCTGCCGATGAGGCTGGACGCCGAGGTCCATGACCGCGCCGTCGCCGCCATCAGCCACCTGCCGCACGCGGTCGCGTCCGCGCTTACCGTCCTGGCCGCCGACCGCGACGAGGGCGTGCTGTCGAGGCTGGCCGCCGGCGGGTTCAAGGACATCACCCGCATCGCGTCCGCCAACCCCGCGTTGTGGACCGGTATCTGCCTCGAATCCGCGCCTGCTCTCCTGCCTCTGCTTGACGATTTTACCGGCATTCTCGGCCGGTTTCGGGCGGCCATCGCGCAGAAGGACGCGGAAGCGCTGAGCGGTTTGTTCGCCCGGGGCGCCGAATACCGCGCCGGGCTTCCGTCCGCGGGTCATGGCGCCCTCGACGCCTTTGCCACCCTGCGCGTCCAGATCCCCGACCGGCCGGGCACGCTGGCCGGCGTGGCGACCTTGCTGGGCGACAACGGCATCAGCATCCGGAACATGGATATCACGAACGTCCGCACCTATGAAAGCGGTGTCCTGCGGATCCTGCTGCACGACAGCCACCAGATGGATTCGGCGATCGAACTGCTCACGGAGGCCGGCTATGTCTGCGAGCGCTGACGGCAGGGGGGTCCGGACCCATCGATACGGCCTGATCGGGCACCCGCTGGCCCACAGCCTGTCGCCGTTCATCCAGCACGAGATCATGGAGGCCCTGGAGATCGAGGGAACGTACGAATTGTTCGATGTCCGGCAGGATGAGCTCGAGGCCTTGCTGCCGCGGATCTTCCGGCAACTCGACGGATTCAACGTCACGATCCCCTACAAGGAAAAGGTCATCCCTTATCTGCGGGAGTGCCATCCCTCCGCCTCGCAATACGGCGCGGTCAACACCGTGCGGGACGGATGCGGCTACAACACCGACGGCGCGGGCTTCCTGTCCTGCGGCGTCCCGATGGCCGGCCGCCGCGTGCTCCTGATCGGAGCCGGCGGCGTATCGCGCACGATGGGATTCGAAGCGGCCCGGGCGGGAGCGGAGTCCATCCGCATCCTGTCGCTCGGGATGGAGAAGGCGAGCCGGCTGGCGGCCGACATCCGAACGGGTACCGGGCATGCGGATGTGGCGGTCACCGGGTCCGCCGATCAGGCCGGCCGCGTGGACGTCATCCTGAATGGTTCGCCGATGGGCATGTGGCCCCATGTCCGGGGGGTTCCGGCCGTCCCGCGCGACATCGCGGGCGCTGCGTCCACGATTTTCGACAGCGTCTACAACCCGCCCGCGACCCGCCTGCTGCTGCACGGCCGGACCGGGGGGGCCAATACCCAGGGCGGACTCGCGATGCTGTTCGGCCAGGCGGTCGAGGCACAGCGGATCTGGAATCCCGATCTGGGCTGGGATCGTCCCGAAGTGCAGGCAAAGCTCGCGCGCATCCCCGCGAAACTGTCTCGCGAACTGGTGCGGCGGGATACGGTCAAGTACCTGTTCACCGGATTCATGGGAAGCGGCAAGACCACGGTCGGCCGTGCGGTCGCCGAACGAATCGGCCTGCCGTTCATCGATCTGGACAGCCGGATCCACGCGCGGGCCGGCAAGACCATCCCGGAGATTTTCGCGGATGACGGCGAAGCCGCGTTCCGCTTGCTGGAGGCCGGCGTCCTGCGGGAAACGCTTCTGGAACCCGGCTCGGCGGTGGTCGCCACCGGCGGCGGGGCACTGCTGCAGCCCGACGCCATGAAGACGGTAGAGGAGTCACCGGCGCTCGTCATCCTGCTGGACGCCGCGCTGGGCAAGATCCTGGCCCGCGTCGGAGCCGACTCCGGACGCCCGCTGCTGGACGGGGACGCCCGGGCCCGCGCCGAGCAGCTGTACCGGCAGCGGATGCCGGAGTACCGGGCGCGGGCCGACCTCGTGGTCGGCAACAACGGACCGAAAAACACCGCCCGCGTCGCGGGCGAAATCGTAAAGGCACTTGGTTTTGGAGAGGAAGGAGCGGCGACATGATACTGGTATTGAAACGGGGGACCACCCGGGACAAGGTCGAGGAACTCCGCAGCTGGATCGAGACATCGTTCGGCGTGACCGCCGCGCCGATCTTCGGCAGCGACACCACGGTCATCGGCCTGATCGGGGACACGACGGGCATCGAGCTTCCTCTGCTGGAAATGCAGGACGCCGTCGAACGGGTCATGAAAGTCTCGGAACCGTTCAAGCGCGCGAACCGGAAGTTCCACCCGGACGACAGCATCGTCCGGATCGGCGGGATCTCCGTCGGGGGACGCAGGATCTGCGTCGCCGCCGGCCCCTGCTCGGTCGAAGGCGAGGAGCAGGTGTGCGGCATCGCGCAGGCGGTCGCCGAAGCGGGCGCCGTCCTGCTGCGCGGCGGGGCGTTCAAACCTCGCTCCTCCCCATACGCGTTCCAGGGGCTGCGCGTCGAGGGCCTGATGTACATGAAAAAAGCTCGGGCGGCAACCGGGCTCCCGGTCGTGTCTGAAATCACCAACCCCTCTCAGATCGAACTGTTCAACGAGTTCGTCGACGTCGTCCAGGTCGGCGCGCGCAACATGCAGAATTTTGAGCTTCTCAAGGAGCTCGGCCACATGCGCAAGCCGATCCTGCTGAAACGCGGATTCTCCAACACGGTCGAGGAGCTGCTGATGTCGGCGGAGTACATCATGAACGGCGGCAACAACGACGTCATCCTGTGTGAGCGCGGCATCCGCACGTTCGAGACCAGCACGCGCAACACGCTGGACATCAGCGCGGTCCCGGTCATCAAGAGGCTTTCCCACCTGCCGGTCTTTGTCGACCCCAGCCATGCGGGCGGTTCGGCCTGGCTGGTCGAGCCGCTTGCCAAGGCGGCGATCGCGGCCGGTGCCGACGGCCTGATCATCGAAGTGCACAACGACCCGAAGCACGCCCTTTCCGACGGGCAGCAGTCCTTGACGCCCGACCAGTTCGCCGCCCTCATGGAACGCCTCCGCCCGGTCGCCTCCGCGGTGGGGCGCGAGCTTTGACAACGATCTGCCGATGGGACGGGAGGTGACGGCATGAGCACAATTCCAGTCAATATCCCTGGAGCCGCCTATTCGGTACGGGTCGAGCGGGGGATCCTGGATCGCGCCGGCACCGAGATCGCCGGACTCGTCCGGGGACGCGCCGCGTTTGTGGTCACCGACACCCGTGTTGCGCCGCTCTACCTGGGGCGGATGGCGGAGTCGCTGCGCGCCGCCGGGTTTACCGTCCACTCGCATGCGGTTCCCGCAGGGGAGGCCAGCAAGTCCCAATCGGAGCTGTCCGGCCTGTACGAACGGCTCCTCGACGCGGGCATCACGCGGACCGACGTCGTCGTCTGCCTTGGCGGGGGGGTGCCCGGCGATCTCGGGGGGTTCGCCGCCGCGACCTGGATGCGGGGCGTCCCGGTGGTCCAGGTTCCGACCACGCTTCTGGCGCAGGTCGACTCCTCCCTCGGCGGCAAGACCGGCATCGACCTTGCGCGGGGGAAAAACCTGGTCGGCGCCTTCCACCAGCCGGTGGTTGTCCTGACGGATCCCGACGTGCTGTCCACGCTGCCGCCGCGCGTCCTCGCGGACGGGATGGCCGAAGTGATCAAGCACGGGGCGATCCTGGATCCCGAGCTGTTTGACTGGTGCGTGGGCGGCGGCGCCGCCGGAAACGACCCGGACCGGGACATGGCCTGGGCGGTCGCCCGCAATGTCGCCATCAAGGCCGGCGTCGTATCACGCGACACCCGGGAATCCGGAGAGCGCATGCTCCTCAATTTCGGACATACGATCGGGCACGCGGTGGAAAAAGCCACCGGTTATGCCGTCTATACGCATGGGGAGAGCGTCGCCATCGGCATGGCCGCCGCCGGCCGGCTCGGCGTCCGGCTTGGGGTCACTCCCCCGGAACTCGCTCGGGCCCTGCCGCCTGCGCTGGCCTCGCTCGGCCTCCCGGCCCACGCGCCGGAACTGCCGGGCGACCGGGTCGCCGAAGCGATTCTGGCCGACAAGAAAAACCGTTCGGGCACCCTGCATTTCATCCTGCTGGAGGCCATCGGCCGTGCCCGGATCGTCCCGGTTGCTGCCGAGGAGGCCGTCCGCCTGGTCGAGGAGGTATGGGACCATGCCTGAAAGGAGCGGGGTGCTTTCCGCCCGTCCTCCGCTGCTGCACGTCGCGCCCGGCCTGCTGCGGGGTCGTCTCACACCTCCGCCGTCTAAAAGCTGCGCGCACCGCGCGCTGATCTGCGCCGCGCTGGCCGGGCAGGACCGGTCGGGCAGGGAGTCGTCCGTCACCGGTCTGGGCGATCCTTCCAACGACATCCTCGCAACCCGGGCCTGCCTGTTCGCGTTGCTGGACGGGGACGACACGCTCGACTGCGGCGAATCGGGAACCACGCTGCGCCTGCTGGTGCCGGTCGCCGCGGCGCTCGGTAAACCCGTGACCTTTACCGGCCGCGGTCGTCTGCCCCTCCGCCCGCTCAAGGAGTACGAGGAGGCGTTCCGCGGACACGGCACCGCGATGCGGTTTGAAGGGGAGGCCTCGCTTCCCGTGACACTGCGCGGCCGGCTTACGCCGGGCCGTTATGAACTGCCGGGGCATGTGAGTTCGCAATACGTGTCCGGCCTGCTGCTGGCCCTGCCGCTGCTCGCCGGCGATTCCGATATCATTCTGACGTCGCCGCTCCAGTCCGCGCCCTATGTCGATCTGACCCTGGAGATCATGGCCCGCTTCGGTGTCGCGGCCGACCCGCTGCCTGTCGATTCCGGCCGCTCCCCCTTCGGCGGGTTCCGCATCCCCGGGGGACAGCGCTACCTGCCGACGGATTACCAGGTGGAGGCGGACTACTCGCAGGCCGCGTTCTGGCTGACGGCCAACCACCTCGGCGGCGCGGTCGAGCTGGCCGGACTGCCGGAGCGCTCGTCGCAGGGCGACCGCGCGATCGTCGGGTTGCTCGGACGGCTTGCGGCAATGGACCGTGAGCCGGACCATCTCCTCGAAATCGACGCATCGCAGATCCCGGACCTCGTGCCGATCCTCGCGGTCGCGGCCGCCTTGACCCCGGGCACGACGCGGATCGTCAACGCCGCCCGGCTGCGGCTCAAGGAGAGCGACCGGCTCGCCGCCATCGCGGACAACTTGTCGGCCATCGGCGCGGATGTCCGCGTGACTGCGGACGGGCTCGCGATCCGCGGGAAATCCGAGCTCGCCGGCGGCGAGGCGGATTCCTGCAACGACCACCGCATCGCCATGGCGCTGGCCGTGGCGGCCGCGAGAACGCGGACCGGCGTCGTCATCCGCGATCCGTGGTGTGTGGACAAGTCCTATCCCCGTTTTTTCGACGATCTGGTGTCCGTGGGAGGTGTTGTCACATGAGCTCGATCTGGGGAAACTCCATCCGGGTATCCGTTTTCGGCGAGTCCCACGGCCCCGGCATCGGCGTGGTCGTCGACGGGTTTCCCGCCGGCGTCCCGCTGGACATGGAACGCGTGGCGGAATTCATGAAACGGCGCGCCCCCGGCCGCACCCCCTGGTCCACCTCGCGCAGGGAGGAGGACCTTCCGGAGATCCTGTCCGGCGTCTATCGCGGATGCACCACCGGCTCTCCGATCTGCGCCCTCATCCGCAACACGGATGTCCGATCGGGCGATTACGCCCCGATCGACGCCCTCCCCCGCCCGGGGCATGCGGACTATACCGGGAGCCTGCGCTACGACGGGTTCAACGACCCGCGCGGCGGGGGGCATTTTTCCGGCCGCCTGACTGCGCCGCTGACGTTCGCGGGCGCGGTCTGCCTCCAGTGGCTCTCCCGCGAGGGGATCCGCGTCTACGCCCATGCCGCGCGGATCGGCGGGGTCGACGACCTGCCGGTGGATCGGACGGATCCGGATGAATCCGCGCTCGCGGCGGTCGCCGCCAAGCGGATGCCGGTGATTTCGGATGCTTGCGGTGAAGCGATGGCGAGAGTCGTCGAGGCGGCCCGGATGTCGCTGGACTCGGTCGGCGGCATCGTCGAGTGCATCGCCCTGGACTTGCCGGCAGGACTTGGCGATCCGATGTTCCTTGGCCTCGAGGGGCGTTTTGCGTCGCTGCTGTTTTCCATACCCGCCGTCAAGGGGGTGGAATTCGGCGACGGCTTCGGCGTCGCCGAAGCGCACGGGTCGACGAACAACGACCGGCCGTCGATGGGCGGAGGAACGGTCCGCATGCGCACCAACCATGCCGGCGGCATCGACGGCGGCATCGCCAACGGCATGCCGGTCGTGGTCCGGGTGGCGTTCAAGCCGACCCCCTCCATCGCACAGAAGCAGGAGACCGTCGATCTTTCGAGCCGTGAGGACGCGGAGGTCTCGATCTCCGGACGCCACGATCCCTGCATCGTCCCGCGCGCCGTGCCGGTCGTCGAGGCGTGTGTCGCCCTGGCCATCGCCGATGCCCTGAAAGGAGCCCCGAAACATGGATGATCCCCGCCCGCGCCTGCTCCTGCTCAACGGTCCTAATCTCGACATGCTTGGCCGCCGGAGCAAAAGCCATTACGGCGATTTCACGCTCGCCGACGCGGTGGCCGCCGCCCGTGAGACAGCGGACGGCCTTGGCTACGACCTGGACGACTTCCAGTCCAACTACGAGGGAGCGCTGATCGAAGCCATCCACGCGGCGATGGGCGTCCATCGCGGAATCGTCATCAACGCCGGCGCGTTCACCCACTACAGCTATGCGCTGCACGACGCGATCGAGCTTTGCGGGCTGCCGGTCCTGGAGGTCCATATTTCGGACATCCATAAAAGGGAAGCGTGGCGGCATGTGTCCGTCATCCTGCCGGCCTGCGCCGGGCAGATCGCCGGACTCGGCATGGCCAGCTACACCGAAGGCGTCCGCCGCCTGTGCGGCCTCCTGACGCCAGTACCGCCGGAAGCGCCGGC
>CAZNGQ010000057.1:0-1537 GCA_964572095.1 uncultured Oscillospiraceae bacterium | reverse complement strand
GTACCGCCGGAAGCGCCGGCGGGCGGAAAGGGAATCCGATGAGCCCCATGACATTGGACGACGCGCGCAAGGCGCTGGACCGGCTGGACGCGGACATGACCCGGATCTTCCTGGACCGCATGCGGGTCGCCGCGGAAATCGCCGTGATCAAGGCGGGCACCGGGCAACCGGTTTTCATCGCCGACCGAGAGGATGCCATCCTCGAGCGGATCTTCGAACTGGCCAAGGCCGGCCTGCTCCCCGGCGAACGGCCGGAACCGGCAATCCACCTGCGGTCGCTGATGCGGCATGTCATGCAATTGTCCCGCGAGTACCAGTATGACATCCGCATGCCGCTTGCGTCCGGCTGGACGCTCGGGAGCATGATCGCCGGGGCTCCGGCCGTCATGCCGGATGTCCGCACGATCGCCGTCCAGGGCGGAACGGGCTCCTACCAGTCGATGGCCGCTTCCCGGCTGTTTCCCGCGGCGGAGCAGATCGAGACGGAGACGTTTGCGGATTCCTGCGCAATGTCGCACGACGGCCGGGCGGACATGGCGGTCCTGCCGCTCGAGAATACGACCGCCGGCTCCGTGGACGCCGTATACGACCTGCTGCTCCGCAACGAGCTGTACATCGTCGCTTCCGTTTCGCTCCCCATCGTCAATTGCCTGATGGCGCCGCCGGGGGCGAGGCTGGAGGACATCCGCACCGTCGCTTCCCATCCCCAGGCGCTGGCCCAATGCGCGGACACCATCCGCCACAACGGCTGGCGGGGGATCGCGGCCCAGAACACGGCTTTTGCGGCCCGGGATGTCGCCGCGGCCGGCGACCGGACCTGCGCGGCGATCGGGTCGGTGACCGCCGCGCTCGAGAACGGTCTTGACATCCTGATGGACAGCGTCAACGACAGCGCCTGCAACCAGACCCGGTTCGTCGCCGTGTCGCGGACGCCGGTCATCACGCCGGACGCTTCCCGCGTCAGCCTGATCTTGCGCCTTTCGGACCGGAGCGGTACACTTTCATCAGTTTTGAACATCTTTGCCGACCGGGGGCTGAATCTCGTCAAAATCCAGTCGCGCCCGCTGCCCGAACGTCCATGGGAGTACAATTTCTACCTGGACTTCGCGGCAAGGACAGACAACGAGGACAATGTTCTGGCCCTGGTCACGTTGTATCAATTAGAGCAGGAGCACCCGTTCGTACGCTTCCTGGGGTGGTATGCGGGCTCCTGACCAAGGGGGACGCTTATGATCCGGATCGAGAACGCAAGCAAAAGCTACAATGGAAAAGTCAAGGCGGTCGACTCTGTCACGCTCGACATCGCCGATGGGGAGATCTTCGGGTTCATCGGGCCGAACGGCGCCGGCAAGACCACCACGATCAAGCTCATCACCGGCATCCTGGCCCCGGACGAGGGACGGATCCTGGTCAACGGCCTGGACATCATCACGGAAGCGGTCGCGGCAAAGAAAACGTTCGGGTATGTCCCGGACAATCCGGACGTCTTCCTGCGCCTCAAGGGACTCGAATACCTCAAGTTCATGGCGGATATCTA
>CAZNGQ010000056.1:0-13977 GCA_964572095.1 uncultured Oscillospiraceae bacterium | reverse complement strand
CTCCGGCTGTCGCCCGCGGCCGTCAATCCGCTGCTGGAGTCCCTCGGCAGCGCCCCGGTGGCGGGGGGGACGGCGATGTCCGACCTCCTGCGCCGCCCCGAGCTCACGTACGACGCGCTCGCCCCCGTCGACCCGGACCGTCCCGACCTGCCGTCCGCTGTGCGCGGCCAGGTCGAGATCGTGGTCAAGTACGAGGGCTACCTGAAGATCGAGGAGGCGCGCATCGGACGATTCCGCCGCATGGAGGAGTCGCTGCTGCCCGCGGACACCGACTATGCGGGCATCTCCGGGCTGCGGCTCGAGGCACGGCAGAAGCTGGCCCGCCTGCGCCCGCGCTCGATCGGGCAGGCCGGCCGCATCTCCGGCGTATCCCCCGCCGACGTGTCGGTCCTGATGGTCTACCTCGCGGCACGGAAGGGAAGGACGCCATGAAAAACGAAGCCCCGCCGTTTGACCCGGCTGTTCTCGTCGACGTCACACGCGAAGCCTCCGCCGCAGTGGGCGCAAGTCTCGGGCCCCGTGCGCTGGAACGCCTGCTGCGCTACGCGGAGGCGATCCGCGAAGGCAGCACCCGTATGAACCTCACCGCGATCCTGGACGACCGCGGCATCGCCGTGAAGCATTTCGCGGACTCGCTGTCGGTCCTGCCGGTCCTGCTCACGGAAATGAAGCGGGTGGAGAGCGTGCGGCAACGAACCGACTCCAAGCCGTTCCGCATCCTCGACGTCGGCACCGGCGCCGGCCTCCCGGGCATCCCGCTGTGCATCGCGCTCGAGGGCGAGGGCGGCGGACCCGCGACCCCGGTTGTCTTCCTCCTGCTGGACGCGCTCGCCAAGCGGGTGGGGTTCCTGCACGAGACCATCGCATCCCTCGGGTTGACAGGCATCGACGCCGTCCATGCCCGGGCCGAGGACGCCGCCCGCGGCCCGCTCCGCGAATCCTGCGACTTTGTCGTGGCGCGCGCGGTCGCGCCGCTCAACGTGCTGCTCGAGTACGGGCTGCCGTTTGTCCGGACGGGCGGGCTTTTCGTCGCCATGAAGGGGCCCGACCCGCAGGACGAGACCGTCGCCGCGGCACGCGCGCTCGATCTGCTCGGCGGCCGGCTGGAGGGGGTGCGGACCCTGGTCCTGCCCGTTTCCGGGACCGAAAACCAGACCCGCAGCCTGGTGCTCATCCGCAAGTCCGCGCCCTGTCCGGCAGGCTGGCCGAGATCGGCCGGAAAACCGGAGAAAGCGCCTATTTTGTAGCCTTTCCGGCCCTTTCGACCCCCGTTTGTGGTATACTGTTTTGGATATTGAAAAACGCTTCCGAAGGAGGAACGAATGGCGGAAAAACCGACCCCGCAGCAGGACAAGGCCAAACTCGACAAGCAGGCCCTGCAGAAGATCAAGGAAGCCGACGTCGACCTCGCGTTCCGATCCGAGCAGACCACGATCATCCCCATCGACCTTGAAACCGAGATGAAAAAATCGTTCATCGACTATGCGATGAGCGTCATCACCGACCGCGCCCTCCCGGACGTCCGGGACGGCCTCAAGCCGGTGCAGCGCCGCATCCTGTACTCCATGTTCTCGCAGGGATTCACCCCGGACAAGGCTTACCGCAAGTGCGCCACCACGGTCGGCGACGTGCTGGGCCGGTTCCACCCGCACGGCGACCAGTCCGTGTACGACGCCCTGGTCCGGCTGGCCCAGGACTTTTCCATGCGCCACATGCTGGTCGACGGCCACGGCAACTTCGGCTCGATCGACGGCGATCCCCCGGCCGCGTACCGGTACACCGAGTCGAGGCTGTCCCGCATCTCCATGGAGATGATGGCCGACATCAACAAGGACACGGTCGACTTCCGCCCCAACTTCGACGAGCACGAGCTCGAGCCCGTCGTTCTGCCCTCCCGTTTCCCCAACCTGCTCGTCAACGGCTCGACCGGCATCGCGGTCGGCATGGCGACCAGCATCCCGCCGCACAACCTCGGCGAGGTCATCGACGGCGCGATGATGATGCTCGACAATCCCGACGTCACCGTCGAGGAGCTGATGACCGTCATAAAGGGCCCGGACTTCCCGACCTACGGAACGATCCTCGGCACCTCCGGCATCCGCGAGGCCTACCGCACCGGCCGCGGCCGCATCGTCGTGCGGGCCAAGGCGACCATCGAGCCGATGAATGCCACCCGGCAGCGCATCGTCGTGTCCGACCTGCCCTACATGGTCAACAAGCAGCGCCTCATCGAGCGCATCGCCGACCTTGTCAAGGACAAGAAGATCGAGGGCATCTCCGACCTGCGCGACGAGTCCGACCGCAGCGACCGGGTGCGCATCGTCATCGAGCTCAAGCGCGACGCCAACCCCGGCGTCGTGCTGAACCAGCTGTACAAGCACACCCCGCTGCAGGACGCCTTCAACGCCAACATGCTGGCGCTCGTCCCCGACGCGGACGGCCGCTACGAACCCCGCATGATCACGCTGACCGACGCGCTGCGCCATTACATCGCGCACCAGAAGGACGTCTTCATCCGACGCACCCGCTTCGACCTCGAGAAGGCGGAGGCCCGCCGCCACCTGGTCGAGGGCCTGCGCATCGCCATCGACGCGATCGACGAGGTCATCGCGATCATCCGCTCGTCCAAGAACGAGGACATGGCGCGCGAGCGCCTGCGAGGCCGCTTCGGCTTCAGCGAGAAGCAGGCGGAGCACATCGTCGACATGCGGCTCGGCCGCCTGACCGGGCTCGAGGTGGAAAAACTGGAGGCGGAGTTCGCCGAGCTGTGCGAGCGCATCGACCGGTTCAACCTCATCCTGTCGGACGACACCATCCTCGCGCAGATCATCAAGGACGAGATCGCGGTCGTGCGCCGGCGCTATGCCGAGCCCCGCCGCACCGAGATCGACGACAGCGTGGACGAGGACATCGACGACGAGTCCCTGATCCAGGAAGAGGAAGTCGTCGTCACGATGACGCATTTCGGCTACGTCAAGCGCCTGCCGCTCGACACCTACTCGGCCCAGCACCGCGGCGGACGCGGCGTCACCGGCATGCAGACGCGGGAAGAGGATTTCGTCGAGAGCCTGTTCACCACCTCGACGCACGCCACGCTGCTGTTCTTCACGAACCGCGGCCGGGTCTTCCGGCTCAAGGGCTACCAGGTCCCGGAATCCGGGCGCCAGGCCAAGGGCATGGCGATCGTCAACCTGCTGCAGCTTGAGGGCACGGAAAAGGTGCGCACGATCATCCCCGTGCGCGACTTCGGGCAGGGCGGCTACCTGATGATGTCCACCCGGGCCGGCACGGTCAAGAAGACGCTGCTCTCCGAGTACGCCAACATCAACAAGAACGGGCTGATCGCGGTCAACCTGCGCGAGGACGACGAGCTGATCGGGGTCCGGCTGACCGACGGCGACAACGACATCGTGCTTGTCACTCGCGGCGGCATGTCGATCCGCTTCCACGAGGACGACGTCCGCGACACCGGGCGCAACACCCAGGGCGTGCGCGGCATCCTGCTGGACGACGGCGACCAGGTCATCGGCATGGCGCCGGTCGAAACCGGCAAGACCCTGCTGGTTGTGTCCGAAAAGGGCTTTGGAAAACGAACCGAGATGGAGGACTACCGCGTGCAGACCCGCGGCGGCAAGGGCCTCATCACCTACAAGACGGTCGAGAAGACCGGCCAGCTGGTCGGCATCGCGCTCGTCGACGACGCGAACGACATCATCCTCATCAGCGACAACGGCGTCATCATCCGCATGTGGGCGCTTGAGATCCCCACGCTGGCCCGCATCACGCAGGGCGTGACCCTGATGCGCACCCGCGACGGCAAGGTCGTCGACCTCGCGGTCGTGGAGCACGAGGAGATCACGGACGATCTGGCCGAGACCGAGGCGGAAGCCGAGGGAGCCGCGGAAGCGTCGCCGGTGGACGGCGAGGCGGATCCGGCGGACGGTGGTCCCGCAACGTGACGCCCTGACCGGCTGACCGGGCAACCGACAACCCGAATCGACGGAGGGCAGACCGGATGAAGCAGGCGAATGGCGGAACAAACCGGATCCCAATGCAGTTTCCCTACGGCGCGGTGTATTTCCGTAAATCCAACCCGCCGAGGGAGCAGTGGGAGAACGACTACCGGCGCGCCCGCGACGACGGGTACAACCTGTTCCGGCACTGGTTCATGTGGGGGGCGATCGAGATCGCTCCCGGCGTCTACGACTGGGACGACTATGACCGGCAGATCGAGCTGGGTGAAAAGTACGGGATCCGGACGATCATCGCGGAAATCACGAACTGCGTGCCCGAGTGGCTCGCCGCGGAGCACCCGGAGTGGCTGTGCGAAGACCCGAAGCACACGCCCCTGCGCCCGGTCATGGGCGGAAGCACCGCGACCGGAGGATTCTGCGCCGGGCTCTGCTGTGACAAAAGCCCTGCATGGGAGCATGTCGCGGGTTTTCTGACCACCCTGTCCGAGCGTTACAAAGGCGCGGCGGGCGTGCTCGGGTACGACGTGGACAACGAGTCCAACCGGGACGCGTCGGCCTGCTGGTGCCCCGACACCGCGGCCGCCTACCGGGCGTGGCTGCTGGAAAAATACGGGGACCTCGACACGATCCGGCGCGTCTGGCACCGGTACAGCCTCTCCGACATCGCCCAGATCAACCCGCCGGCCGCGCTGCAGTTCGCGCCGGACTCCATGGACTGGCTCGCGTTCCGCAAAGACAGCTACTACGAGTATGTCCAGAGGAAGATCGCGCTGATCTCCTCGATTGATAAAACCCATCTCATCACCGCGCACGGCCTCGGCTCGACGCTCACGCATCATACCGCGCAATGCTGCGACGAATGGTCCGCCGCCAAAAACGTGGAGGTGTACGGCTACACCTGGGTCCAGTCCCGCCACGGGAACGACCCGTGGATGCACTGGCTGGCGACGGATATCACCCGGGCGGGCACGCGGGGCGACAAGCCGTTCTGGCACGCCGAGGCACAGGGCGGCCCCCTCTGGCTGCAGCCGCAGGTCAGCGGCCGCGCGCGCGACGACGGGCGGGTCTCGTCCGCGGAAGACGTGCGGATCTGGAACTACACATCCATGGCGGCCGGCGCCAGCGGAATCCTCTATCCCCGGTGGCGTCCGCTGCTCGACGGCCCGCTGTTCGGGGCGTTCGGACCTTATGCGATGGACGGGGGGAGCACTCCCCGCTCGGAGATGGCGTCCGTGGTGGCCAAGTGGGCGAACGATCCCACCCGGGCGGAGCTGTTCGCCGCGAAGCCGGTACGGGGGGACATCGGCATCCTGTTCCTGCCCGAATGCGAGCAGGCCTCCCATCTCCTGTCCCGAGCAGGCAGGTCGAACATCTATCCCGACTGCATGCAGGGCGCGTATCGCGCGTTTTTCGACAGCAACATCCAGGCGGATTTTGTCCAGGCTGACGACATCGGCCGGTATGACGTGCTGTATCTGTCCGACCCCGTTGCGGTTTCACAGGAACACGCGGACGCGCTCCGGGTCTGGGTCGGCAACGGGGGCACGCTCCTTTCCGAGAGCTGCCCCGCCTACTTCGACGAACGGCTGCACGCCAGTCCGGAACAGCCGGGCGGAGGACTCCGCGACCTGTTCGGGGTCCGGGAGTCGAATGTGGAGTTCATGCCGGACCTTTACGATGCGGAGCGATTCGAGATCGACGGCATGCCCGTCTTTGGCGCCGGTTTTCTGCAGACCTACGCGCTTGCGGGCGCCGAGACGCTGGGAATGCGCGGCGGGGAGGTCATCGCGGCGGTAAACCGTTACGGCAAGGGAAGGACGCTCCTGATCGGTTTCGATCTGTCGTTGAGCTATTTCCGTCACTCGCAGGAGGAGAACCGGTTGTTTTTCGCCTCCCTGCTCCCGTTCGCGGGAAAACGGCAGCGGATCGGGTGCGACAATGGAAAAATCAAGGCCCGGCTTCATGTAGACGGGCAGGGGAACCATACGCTGTGGGCGCTCAATATGGATCCCATGTCGCAGGCCTGCACGTTGACGTTTCAAGAACCGGTCTCGGTGAACCGAGTGGACCATGGCGAGGCATTCGGACGCGGCGTGGACGGCTGCGGGATGCAGCTGGAGATCGGGGGTCGGGACGCGTTCATCGCGCGCATCGGATTCGGCGCGGCGGACTGAGCTCGACCGTTTTACGTTGTCTGAGTAATCCTCCGCCAAACGAGAGTCTTTACCACGATCAGGACTACAGTAACTCCACACAAAATCAGTACGACAGAATTACTGAAAACATGAAATCTCCCATCAAGCAGAATCCGTACAAGATAAACGCCATACAAGAATCGTCGTGCCAATACGGCAATGATCGTGAACAAGCTGCCCCAGATCAGGGGCACAAAAATCGAAATCGGTTTTCTTGCTGCCAATAATCTGCGCAGGATCGGGATCAATCCAAAAGCGGTTATTGTAAAGAACGAGAGCATCAACAGATCCAGCCGTATAGAATCAAAACCATGTCCTGGTTCTCTCAACCAGAACAGCAACACAGAGCTAAGCAGCATGAGGCTGAAACGGATCAATCCATCGACAGAACCTGAAACAAATCGCAGGCCTGGGCGTGTGCCCCTGTTTATGGTCTTCGTCGAGAACTTCTCTGGTGTACCCAAAATAACAGCAAACCATATTGATCCCGTTCCGAATGCGATAGAGAGTCCGTATGCTATCGCAGAGTTTGCGATTCTATTGTCCGATCCAAACCAGTACACCAGCATCCCGGATACCACGGACGAAGCCAGAATCAGAATAGAACGCAGAATCTCATTATTTTTAGTTTTCATAATTACTGACCTCCTTGAATTAACGGAAATCACATTTACTAATATACAATATACTCCAAATCCCCCACGTTGCGGCTTTCCGTCCGCTCCGCTAGACTGGAGCCATGGCCGAGCGCCAGGGAGGAGGCCCCATGGACACATCCGCAAAACCCCGCCGCATCGTCATCATCGGCGCCGTGGCAGCCGGCACGTCCGCGGCGGCCAAGGCCCGCAGGAACGACGAGGCCGCTGAAATCACATTGTATGACCGCGACGCGCACATCTCCTACTCCGGCTGCGGCCTGCCGTACTACATCGGCGGCTCGGTGCCCACCATGGAGGAGCTCGTCCCGCGGGACGCCGCTTTTTTCAAGTCAAAATACAACGTCGACGTGCGGATCCGGCACGAAGTGCTGTCGGTCGACCCGGAGGCCCGCACGCTTTCCGTGAAAAACCTCTCGACCGGAGACATGTTTACCGACCGGTACGACACCCTCGTCCTGGCGACCGGCGCGGTGCCGGTGGTCCCCCCGATTTCGGGGGCAAGGCTCGACCATGTGTTCGTGCTGCGCAACCCGACGCACGCGCTCGCGATCCGTCGTCACATCGTCGAAAAAAAGCCGGCATCCGCGGTCGTCATCGGCAGCGGGTTCATCGGGATGGAGATGGTGGAGAACCTGGTCCACGCCGGGCTGGCCGTCACCCTCGTCGAGAAGCTGCCCGATGTCTGTCCGTTCGTCGATCCGGACCTCTCACCCTATATTTTGGAGGAGCTGGTGAAAAACGGCGTCACCGTTCGCACCGGACTGTCCGCCCGGGAGATCCGAGGGTCCACCCGGGAGACCCGGGTGGCAGAGACCATACTGGAGGACGGCACGTCCGTTCCTGCAGACCTGGTGATCCTCGCGGTCGGCGCCCGGCCCGAGACCGCACTCGCGCGCGCCATGGGCGTCGCGACCGGCACGTCCGGAGCGATCGCCGTGGACGAACACATGCGGACCAACCTGCCCGATGTCTACGCCTGCGGCGACTGCGCGGAAAACCGGTCGATCGTGGACGGCCGCCGGTTTTACCGGCCGCTGGGCTCGACCGCCAACAAGACCGGCCGCATCGCGGGCGACGTGATCACCGGCGGTCCGCTGACCCACCGCGGGGTGGCGGGCACGGGGATTTTCCGTGTATTTGACTTGACAGTCGCCGCGACCGGGCTGAACGAGCGGGAAGCCCGCGGGACGGGGCGCGACGTCGTGGTCAGCCACAACATCAAGCCGGACAAGCCAGTGTATTTCCACGGGCGGGAGATGGTGGTCAAGACGATGGCGGACCGTGCGGACGGAACGATCCTGGGCGCGCAGATTGTCGGGTACGAGGGCGTGGACAAGCGGATCGACGTTCTGGTGACCGCGATGACCGCAGGGCTCAAGGCCGCCGACCTGTTCCACCTCGACCTGGCCTACGCCCCACCGTTCTCGACGACAAAGGACCCGATCCACTATACCGGTATGATTCTCGAAAACGCCATCGGGCGCGGACGCGGCATCCTGACCGCGGGGCAGCTGGCGGAAGCCGTCGAGGGGGCGTATACCGTCATCGACACCCGGATCGGCAGCCAGTTCGACGCGGGCCATGTGCCGGGCGCCGTGAACCTGCCGCAGGAGGCCGTGCGCGACGCGCTGGACGGGATGGACCGGGAAAAGCCGGTCGTGACATACTGCAACAAGGGCGTGACCGGCAACGCGGTCCAGAACATCCTTCTCAACCGCGGATTCAAGCGGGTGTTCAACCTGTCCGGCGGATTCACGCAGTTCAAGGCGAACTGCAAGGCCACGCGGAAAGGAACGGGGTCCCCTCCGGGCTCCGGACAGGGCGGCTGAACGGCCGCGGGTGGGTTACAGCCGGTTTTTCCGTTTATTGGATGACAGGAGGATTTCCGTCAGTTCCGGCCAGCTGTCGATCGCCAGGTGCGCGCAGGTCGGCGGTGTCTGTTGATGTTTTTTCGCGCCTTTGTACCAGACCGGGAAGATCCCGGCCCAGGAGGCCCCCTCGATATCGCAGACCACGTCGTCGCCGCAGTACCAGAGCGCCTCGGGCGGCAGTCCGGCCTTGCGCAATATGATGTCGAACGCGCGCGGATGCGGCTTGCGGAAGATGTAGTCGCTGGAGGTAAGAATGAAATCGAACCGATGTTCCGGCAGGTAGAACGCCAGGCGCTCCGCGATGGCCGCCCCACTGAATGCATTGTTGCTGAAAACACCGGTGCGGATGCCCAGCGTGTCAAGCTGGGCGAGAAGTTCCGCGACGCCGGGCGTCGGAGCTGCGGGCGTGGAGTTGTCCAGGAAAACTTTTTCGACTTCCGATCCGGCTAGTGACAATTCGATACCGAGGTACTCGTACAGGTATCTTTCGAACATGGTGTTGGGAATCTCGAACGAGAGCGACTCGAGCTCTTTGCGCGTGCTCCGGCTCAGTTCAGCGTTCAGGCTGTCGGCAAGCTCCTGAACCTCTTGCGCATCCACATGTCCTGGATTGACCACGGCATAACGCAGGACGGCGCGCGTTCCTTCGACAGGATCGAACGTCAGCTCGTCCAGGAGCGTCTGGCCATAATCAAAAACGATCATCTGCGGTAGATCCATGCGAAATCCCCGTTTTCCTGATAGGATCAGGATACCCTATCTTCCGTGACATTTTCCAGTACGAGGCACGGCTTTTGTGCCTTTACCCCCGGCATACAAACAAAAAGCTTGACAAAACCGTCGTCCGGCCTCATATATGTCTCTATTACGCCCTGCGCCGGTTCGGCGCGAAAGGAACCTATGTATCTGTCCAGCCCGGAAAAAGCCTATGTCCGCACGCCGGTGATCCGGCGGAGCCGTTGCATCTTTTTTATCTGTCTTGGCATCGCGATCCTCGTCTATGGGAACGGCATGGTGTTCCTCGGGCTGTTCGGCGTCCCGGCCGAGGCCGTACCGTTGGCCGAGCAGCCGCTGATCCGTATGGACCAGCCTGGCGACGGCCTGCTTGCGCTGCAACTGGTCCAGTATGAGTTCAGTTCGGACGACGACGATTCCGTGACCGGCCGCGGATTGCGGCTGCAGCACGGAATCGTCAAACCCAAAGGGGAACTGGCTGTCCGGTACCTGTCATTCCTGCCCCAGTTTTCCCGGCCGTCGACCGGACTGGTTCCGGCCGGCCTGCTGCTGGTGCTGGTCGGCGCGCTTGCGACCGTGAGCGGTTCCGTGAAGTGGCATCGCCTGCGTATGAGCGCGCGCCGCCTGCCGGTGACGATCGCGGACGGCATACTGGTACCGGTCCATGGAAACGGACGACGTGGCTAGTGCCCGGTTCGGAAAAGCCCCTGGTGAAAGCATCCGCTCATCGAAGATGGGCGGATTTTTTTGTAAACAGAATGGATAATTTTCAGTCTGTCAAGAGGCGCTCCGGCTCCCGGCCTCCTTGCCGATTCTGCCCCGCAGCCCAAAACCGAACAATTCACGTTGACAGTTCGATGTCCCCTGCGATAGAGTAATTCACAGGTTTTCCCCTAGTTTTCCACAGATGGGTTCCCGTGAAACATCCGGTTATGCACAAAAGTTTGAGAACCACAAACCGGCGAAAAACGGTCAATTCAAGCGGATCGAAGAGGATCGAACTGCCCGGACCCGGTGACCCGCATTGGGCCGGAAAACGGGAAACGCCTTTATTACAGAGTCTTTACGGTCTCTTAACACGTGAAACCACTCAAACGGGTTATGCACAGAGTTATCCACATTATCCACAGTTCGAGTTTCGGGTTTTCCACAATGGAGGAGAAGCAGATGGCACAGCGGAAAAGCAGGGATGATCGGGGTAAAACCGAACAAAGTGTCAACAAAACCGGATTAAAAGGTTTTATAAAAAATCTGCTTCGCCGGTATTTTATCGACGCGATGGGTGCGATGGCGCTCGGATTGTTCTCCTCGCTCATCATCGGTCTCATCCTGAAACAGATCTTCCAATACATCCCCGTCGCCGGGATCCAGCCGGTGGTCGACGCGATCATCGCGGCCACCTCGGCCAAATCGCCGGTGGTCGGCGCGGCGATCGGCGCCGCGATCGCCTACGGGCTCAAAGCGAAGCCGTTGGCGATCTACTCGGCCGCTGTCGCGGGCGCGATCGGCTATGCGGTCACCGTGGAGGGCGTCGCCGCCGGGCCGGTGGGCGCGTTTGTCGCGGCGATCGTCGCCGCGGAGATCGGCAGCCTGGTCGGCGGTAAAACCAAACTCGACATCCTGCTGGTTCCGGCATCCGCGATCCTGTCGGGAGCCGCGGTCGGCGTGCTGATCGGACCGCCGATCGCCCGCATGATGATCGGCCTGGGCGAACTCATCAACGAGTTGACCCAGCTCTACCGCTTTCCGATGGGTGTCGCGGTGTCGGCCGTCATGGGCATCATCCTGACCCTGCCGATCAGCAGCGCCGCGCTGTCCATCATGCTGGGGCTGTCCGGCCTGGCGGCGGGCGCCGCGACCGCGGGCTGCTGCGCGCATATGGTCGGGTTCGCGGTCGCAAGCTACCGCGACAACAAGGTCGCCGGCCTGCTGTCGCAGGGGGTTGGTACCTCAATGCTCCAGATGCCCAACATCATGCGCCGTCCGCAGATCGCTATTCCGGCCATCGTCGCGTCCATGATCACCGGACCGCTTTCGACGCTCGTGTTCCGGATGGAGAACATCGCGGCGGGCGCGGGCATGGGCACCAGCGGGCTGGTCGGCCAGTTCACAACCTGGACCGCGATGTCGGCGAGCATGCCGGCCGGGCAGCTGGCGGCCTACATCCTGCTGCTGCACGTCATCATCCCGGCTGCGATCGCGCTGCTGGTATCGGAAGCCATGCGCAAGAAAGGCTGGATCAAGCCCGGCGACATGAAATTGGCCTTATAGTCTCACTCGACAGCGGCGAGTGAGACTATAAGGCTGAAAAAGATAGAAGCTATGCCGTTAGCGGCATAGCTTCCCTTTTTCCCGGATCCCTATCTGCGCCCGGATGGGCATGGGACGTTTGGGGATACAGTAGGATTCTTGGAATCAAACAGGACGAAAAGAAACGAAATCAGGACAAGGGAACTAGAAAGATAAGGAAAAAGGGAGGTCATGCCGCGATCGGCATGACTTCTATCTTTTTCGAGCCCTAATCGCCTCAGGCGGTTAGGGCAGAGATCGGCATGACTTCCCTTTTTCACTTATTCTTACATAAATCTTCTTTTCCCATCTGGTTCTTTTCCAAGTATCAATTCCCTTTGCTGATTGCGGCAGCATTTTTAACATCCTCGCGGTCCACGGCGCCTTCGGGGCCGTACCGCGCTTTTTCGTAGATCTCCGTCAGCGGGCCGATGTCGCGCCGGAGGCCCTTGCCTACTTTGTCCGAGATGATCTCCGCGGTGTCGCTGTTCCGGATCGTGGCGCGTCCGGCCTTGACCGTGCGCTCCACCGTCTGGAGGAACAGCCGCCGGATCCGCTCCGCCGGGGAGACGCCGAACCCCCTGCGCGGCCGGCGCCGGTCGAGTTCTGCCGCCCCGGGCGCGCGCGTCGCGACCGAACGGGTGCGCGCCAACCGGATCCGGACGTCGCCGTCCTGCGAACGGTCGGTGTAGAACCGCCGGTACAGCCGATAGAGCAGGTAGAAGAATCCCACGATCACGGCGATCACGAACGCGATCATGATGAGCTGCAGGAAAAATTCGATGATGGCGGACAGGATTTTCATGAAAGCGGACGGTTCGGCAGCGGGCAGTCCCCCGCCGCCGCCTTCCGTCGGTTCGGTCATCGGCGCGGTCGTGGGCGGGGTCTCCTCGCCGTGGTCGAAGTCCAGGAAGCCGGCAAAGAAGCGGATGACCGCGAGGACGCCCCGCAGGACCGCGTTCGCGATGGCCGCGCCGTACGGCGCCAGCAGCGCCACGCCGCCGAGGAATGCGACAAAAACCAGAAGCAGGCGGTTGCCGAGCCGGCTGATCCGGTCGACGGGCTGCTTGTCGCTCTCCGCGTACCGGAACATCGCGGACTCGAAGTTTTCCATCTGCATGTGGATGACATAGAACATCAGGTGGAACACCGCGAGCAGATGCAGCGCGACCCGGAGCGCGGAGGCCGCGGGCGCGTTGAGGTAGAGGAAGACCATCAGGGCTTCGGTGGCGACCAGCAAGCCCATCGTGATCCCCGCGGGCTTGGTAAACCGTTCATAGATCGTCAGCAGCAGGGCGTATGCCCCGAACAGCGTGAAGAACACCCGCTGGGCCATGTCCAGGAACGGGAGCTCCGCGAGCCAGGCTTCGGGCGCCGCGGAGGGGAGCAGCCGGCCCAGCCAGTAAAGGGCGTACAGATAGGCCAGGCAGGGCAGGATGAACCGCCACAGCCGGTGATGGATGTTCCGCATCGGGATCGTGACGAAAAAGAGCGGGAGCAGCACGAGCGACCTCAGGATCGCCGCCTTGCCGCCCGACAGGTAGTACTGGCCGAAGATCACGAGAGCCAGGCCCAGGTCGGCGTACAGGAGATTGCGGAGGAGTTCCTTGACGGAGGCGCGCGCTTTCGTCATGTCAGCGCCACCTCCCGCCGCAGGACCAGCCCGGAATCCAGGAGGTCGCCGTCCAGGTCGACCGGCTGCGCGCTGAGGGCGGGCAGGATCCACAGGCAGCGCATGCCGCGTTCCCGCATGGCGCGGAACCGGTCGCACATCTCGTCGCCGTAGGCGGAGGAGACCAGGAGGTACAGCGGGCCGTCGTCCGCTTCGTGCAGGCACTCGTCCAGCAGCTCGGCGAAAGGCTTGGGCTTGAGGTGCAGGTCCAGCCGGGCGAGGCACTCATTGACCGCGGTTAGGTGGTCGTCCGAGGAACCGGCCGGAAGGCGGGGGGTCTCCCGGCTGACGATGTCGCGCCCGTTGGAGCGCATGCCCACGGCCAGGCCGTCCGCGGTCAGCCGGTCCGCCAGGGTGGCGGCGACGCGGATGGAATCCTCGATGAGGAGCTCCTCGCTCCACAGGGAGGGGTACTCGACGTTGACCAGCAGCTCCACCGCCTGGGTCGAGGTGTGCCCCAGCATGTTGACCATGAGACCGTCGGAACGGGCGGTGGCTTTCCAGTTGATCAGCTTGAGCGGATCGTCGAAGTGGTACTCGCGGATGCCCCGGAATTCGAACGGGTCCTCGATCAGGTGGCGG